>CAUCWU010000006.1 GCA_958446555.1 uncultured Lachnospiraceae bacterium
TGGAAGTTAATGAATGAACTGAAACAAAAAATAGTAGATGATACTTATCAGGCAGGTGATAAAATGCCGTCGGAGAATGAACTAGCAGCTTCCTACCAGGTCAGTCGTCACACAGTTCGAAAAGCACTTGCCCTTTTGGAACACGAGGGCTTTATCTATGCAATCCACGGAAAAGGTACGTTTTGCTCGGAGCTAGGACGGCATACCAAAACCTCACGGAACATAGCGGTTGTGACGACCTATCTTTCTGACTATATTTTTCCGTCTGTGATTCAGGGAATCGATCAGGTGATGACCGATAATGGCTACAGCATTCTGCTAAAGAATACAAAAAACTCCTCCAGTGCAGAGGGAAAATGCTTGGAGGAGCTTCTCTCGAAAGATATCGAAGGATTGATCATCGAGCCGAGTAAGAGTGAAATTTATTGTCGCCATATTGCTCTGTACAAAAAATTAGACGAATTCCATATCCCATATGTGTTTATTCAGGGAACAATGGAACAATTAAGTGACCGCCCATATGTGATGATGGACGATTTTAAAGGTGGATATTTAATCACAAAATATTTGCTCTCCTTGGGACATCGGAAAATACTTGGTATGTTTAAGGCAGATGACAGGCAGGGAATAGAAAGGCATCGCGGGTATGCAAAAGCGCTTCAAGAGTACGGAGTTTTCTACGATCCCGACAGGATTATTTGGTTTCACACAGAAGATCGAGCCGTCAAGCCATTTGCGCGCCTTCGTTCAATGGTAACGCAAAACATTCCATTTGACAGCGTTGTCTGCTACAACGACCAGATTGCAATCAAGACAATTCAGACATTGTCTCAGCTTGGCCTTCGTGTGCCAGAGGACATCTCAGTGACCGGATACGACAATTCCTTTCTAGCCGAAAATTATCAAGTTGGCCTGACAACCATCGCTCATCCACACGAGAGATTAGGCGAGATCGCAGCAAAGCTCTTACTCGATTTAATGCAGGAAAAAACACTCTCCCTCGCCGACCGTCAGATCGTCATCGAGCCGGAGCTAATCGAGAGAGAATCTTGCAAACCTAGGTAAAAATTTCAATACCACTTTACGCAAGCCGCGAAAAGTGGTATTATTGTATCTAACGGCATTTACTGATTTAAAGTGCAATAGTTTACCGCGTCAATGCGGAAATGAAAGGAAAAATAGATAAATGAGACAGCTAATGTTAGGAAACAAGGCACTCGCAAGAGGTCTGTATGAGGGCGGCTGCAGTATTGTATCAAGCTATCCGGGAACTCCGAGCACAGAGGTGACAGAGGAAGCGGTCAAGTTTGAAGAAATTTACTGCGAGTGGGCACCAAATGAAAAGGTTGCGCTAGAGACAGCGTTCGGCGCATCGCTAGCAGGAAAAAGAAGCTTCTGTGGTATGAAGCATGTAGGTTTAAATGTTGCAGCAGATCCGCTTTTTACTTGCTCCTATACCGGAGTAAACGGTGGATTGATTATCTGTGTGGCAGATGATCCAGCGATGCATTCATCTCAAAATGAGCAGGATTCCAGACACTATGCAATCGCAGCAAAGGTGCCAATGCTAGAGCCAGCAGATTCTGCAGAAGCCTGTGAGTTTGCAAAGGCAGCTTATGAAATTTCAGAGGAGTTTGACACACCAGTTATCATTCGCATGTGCACAAGAATTGCGCATTCACAGAGCATTGTTGATACGAAAGAGCGTGTCTGTCCGCCGACAAAGTTATACGAAAAAAATGTCAGAAAGTATGTCATGACACCGGCCAATGCGATTGCGCGTCACCCGTTTGTTGAGGAGAGAACGGCACGTCTGGCTGAGTTTGCCAATACCAGCTCGCTAAATCGCGTGGAAAAGGGAAGTGAGCCAATCGGAATCATCACTTCTTCAACCTCCTACCAGTATGTGAAGGAGATTTTTTGCGATCACGTCAGCATTTTAAAGCTGGGAATGGTCAATCCGCTTCCAGAAAAGTTACTATTAGACTTTGCCAAGGGAAAAGAGCTGTTGCTGGTTGTGGAAGAGCTTGATCCAGTGATTGAAACCTACTGCAAGAGCTTAGGTCTTTCGGTTCACGGAAAAGATGTACTTCCGATGACAGGTGAGTTTTCACAAAATCTGCTTGCAGAAAAGCTAAGTAAAGCATTTCCAAAGCTTGCTGAACTAATAGGAACAATTCCGTCAGGCAGAAAACTTGATGAAGAGATTCCAGGTCGTCCGCCGGTGATGTGCGCTGGATGCCCACACCGTGGATTATTCTATACATTGTCAAAGAATAAATGTACCGTGCTTGGCGATATCGGCTGCTATACACTTGGTGCAGCTGCGCCGTTATCTTCCATTGATATGACACTTTGCATGGGTGCATCTGTCAGCGCAATCCATGGTTTTAACAAGGCGCTCGGAGAAGAGAGTGAGAAGAGAACAGTTGCAGTAATCGGTGATTCCACATTTATGCATTCTGGAATGACTGGACTTGCGAATATCGCATACAATCAGAGTAACTCCACCGTTATCATTTTGGACAACTCAATTACTGGAATGACTGGACATCAGCAAAACCCGACGACAGGCTATAATATCAAGGGTGATCCGGCCGGAAAGATTGATTTGGAAAGTCTGTGCCGTGCGATGGGCATTCGCCGTGTCACTGTTGTCGATCCATACGATTTGGATGCGTGTGACCGCGCTGTAAAGGAAGAGCTTGCAGCCACAGAGCCGTCTGTTATCATCAGTCGTCGTCCGTGTGCACTGTTAAAATATGTAAAGCATAAGCCTGCTCTTGTTGTCGATCAGAACAAATGTGTTGGCTGTCGCGCCTGCATGAAGCTAGGCTGTCCGGCAATCAGCATTCGAGGCAAAAAGGCAATGATTGATGCAACACAGTGTGTTGGCTGTGGTGTCTGCAGTAAGCTGTGCCGTCCGGGTGCATTAGGGGAGGTAACAAAATGACAAAGAATATTATGATCGTCGGTGTCGGCGGACAGGGATCGTTACTGGCAAGTAAGCTTTTGGGATGGCTTTTACTAAATGAAGGCTATGATGTAAAGGTTTCTGAAGTGCACGGTATGAGCCAGAGAGGCGGAAGTGTTGTCACCTATGTGAGATTTGGCGAGAAGGTGTATTCACCGATTATAGATAAGGGCGAGGCAGATTTGATTGTCTCCTTTGAAAAGCTTGAGGCAGCCCGCTATCTGGATTATTTAAAGCCAGATGGCACAGTGGTTGTCAACACACAGCAGATTGATCCGATGCCGGTTGTGACAGGGGCAACTGTCTATCCGCAGGACTTAATCGAGAAGATGAAAGCAGCTGGTGCAAATGTGGATGCGATGGATTGTCTGACACTTGCAAGAGAGGCAGGATCTGAGAAGGCTGTCAATTTGGTCCTTCTTGGTCGCCTATCAAGACACTATGACATTCCACTTGAACATTGGCAGGCTGCGATTGAGGCATGTGTGCCAAAGAAGTTTCTTGAGATCAACCAGAAAGCCTTCCTTCTGGGACGAAATACAAAGCTGGATGGCGAAAACTAAACAAAGGGGAAAAAGAAAATGCCTGTAACTGATTTGCTGGAGCGAAATCATAAATTGTACGGAGATGAGGTCGCTTTGGTGGAGCTAAATCCGCTGATGAAGGATACAAGAAAGACAACTTGGAAGGAGTATGATCTGGTTCAGCAGACCTCCCCAGTTGCCTATCGAAGAGAGATTACATGGAGCGTTTTTGATGAGAAGGCGAACCGTGTTGCCAACATGCTTTTAGGCCGTGGCATCAAAAAAGGAGATCGCGTTGCGATTTTGATGTTCAACTGTCTGGAATGGCTTCCGATTTATTTTGGAATTTTAAAGACGGGCGCAATTGCGGTTCCGTTTAACTTCCGTTTCTCAGCAGATGAGATTCAATACTGTGCCGATTTGGCTCAGGTTCATATTCTGTTCTTTGGCTCTGAATTTATTGGTCGAATTGAGTCAATTGCCGATGAGCTGCAAAAAGGTCGTCTGCTAATCTATGTCGGAGATGGTTGTCCAACCTTTGCAGAGAGCTATAGGGAGCTGGTTGCAGACTGCTCAAGCCAGGCGCCTCTTGTTCGACTTGAGGAAGAGGACGATGCGGCAATCTATTTTTCATCTGGTACGACCGGATTTCCAAAGGCCATTTTACATAATCACGAGAGCTTGTCTCAGGCGGCACAGATGGAGCAAAAGCACCATTTGACCAGCCGTGATGATGTCTTTTTGTGCATCCCGCCTCTGTACCATACCGGAGCAAAATTTCACTGGATGGGCAGCTTATATGCAGGAAGTAAGGCAGTCCTTTTGAAAGGTACCACACCAGAGATTATTCTCGATGCTGTCTCAAAGGAGCAGTGCACAATTGTCTGGCTTTTGGTTCCGTGGGCTCAGGATATTTTAGCCGCTCTTGACAGAGGAGATATCAAGCTAGAAGACTATAAGCTTGACCAGTGGAGACTGATGCACATTGGTGCCCAGCCGGTTCCACCGTCATTAATTCGCCGCTGGAAGCAGTATTTTCCACACCACAAGTATGATACCAATTATGGCTTGTCTGAGTCCACCGGTCCTGGCTGTGTGCATCTTGGACTTGATAACATTGATAAAGTTGGTTCCATCGGTATTCCAGGCTATCGCTGGTCCTGTAAAATTGTCGATGAAAGTGGCAACGAGGTCAAGCAGGGCGAGGTTGGTGAGCTTTGTGTCAAGGGTCCTGGTGTGATGACTTGCTACTATAACGATCCGAAAGCGACAGCTGAGACACTCAAAAACGGTTGGCTCTACACTGGAGATATGGCAATGCAGGACGAGGATGGCTTCTACTTCCTCGTTGACCGAAAGAAAGATGTCGTCGTCAGCGGTGGTGAGAATATCTATCCAGTTCAGATTGAGAATTTCCTAAGTGCCTATGAGAAGGTGCAGGATGTCGCAGTCATTGGACTGCCTGACAGCCGTCTTGGTGAGATCACGGGAGCTGTCATTCAAGTAAAAGATGGTATGGAATGCACAGAAGAAGAGATTAATGAGTACTGTCAGAAGCTGCCTCGCTATAAGAGACCAAAGAAAGTTATCTTTGCCGAAGTGCCGCGCAATGCAACCGGAAAGATCGAAAAGCCGGCCCTTCGAAAGAAATATGGTGCTGAGCATCTGGTTGCACAGCAGAATCTAGCTTAAAATTACTTCATGTAAAGTAAAATACCATTTCGTCGGCGCAAGCCACGACAAAACTTTGTACCCTGGAATGAAATCTCCAAGATCCATTAAAACCGGAGAGTACAAAAGACAAAATAGTAAAATCACTGGAATCAGCGCATCAAAGGCGAGCGATGATTTTATGATCTGGCCTAAAAGTGTACAGAGGATGCTACACAGCGCAGAAAAAACAATCAAAAGTGCAAGCTCTGCGATAAGCGTTACATTTACTGGGGCGACAGAGCCGATGATAAGTGCAAGCAAACCAAAAACAGAAAGAAACAGAGCTGGAAGATAGCTATACAAAAAAGGGACAAACCATTTTTCGTCTGGACGGCGAAGAAGGAAGCGTCCCTTTTTTGCGTCGTGGCGAAACTGGGAGCTGCCGGCAAGAGCAGCTAGTAAGATCAGTAAAACCACAAGCCCCCTGACAGGAATCTGAAACAGGGCCTGATCATCATAGAAGCTTTCTGGGACATCCTCATAGACAACATGAAAGACGGGTGTGTTTTCCTTCTCGTAGGCATAATGCTCATCGACAGATTGTCTTAGTTCATCTCCTGTTAACGAAACAACATCATTTTCTGCGATATAGTCTGCAAGCATTGTCTTAGCATACTCCTCGAAAATGGCATTGAAAATCGCCTCATTGACAACAGCAGTTAAAACAGTGGACGGAGAGGTGTATACGGCAATGCAATCTTTGCTGCCAGCTTGCAATTGCTTTTCTAAATCATTTGGAAAAACATATCCGCACTCAGACTTTCGAAGAGAGACATCCTCCTCTAAGTACGATAGTGATGATGAGCGATAAAAACGGTACAAACCATCGTCAAGTGTCTCAAGGTGAGAGAGAACCGTCTTTGTCATCTCATCTGGATTTTCACAGTACAGCCCAATCTGAATGACCTCGTGGCGGTTGGCAGTTTGAAAAGCGGCCACACCGACGAGAACAAGAACAGCGCCAATGCACCAGAGAGATTTCTTTTTTATTGTATAGCGGGAAAGAAATGAAAACCATGCAAAAAGTGATTTTCGATTCATCAGTGTCTCCTTTCTATCTGCGACTTTCCATGAAATTTGTGAGCATTTGTCTTTTTTCGTGCACCGATACCCAGTGCAATTATAATAAGAAGAAATGCCTCTGCAAATAGCCATGTAAAATCAGAAGCTGCAATATCTTGTCCAAACTGCCAGAAAATACAAGCTTTTAATTGGCTTCCAGGTAGTGAAGCGCTTACACCTCTTAATAGATCTGGCAAGAATGCAGATGGAATCAGGCAGCCTGACGCATACATAATAAGAAGAGATAAGGCAAAGGTGACAATCATGCAAGCCTGCTTGTTGCGGCAAAACCGGCAGATCAAAAGAGAAAGTGCGCAGGAAAAACTTGCACAGATCATGCAGGAGAAAAGTGCACGGCTAATTGAAAAGAAAGAGACGATTCCAATTGTATAGCAAATTCCACCTAAAGCAATGCATCCCACGAAAAAGATCAGCCATTCGCAGACAAAAGCAGCTGAGAAATCAGCAAGCGTACAAAAAGCGTCTGAAAGACCAAGTCTTGTCAAGGCAGCCGGTACCGAGCGGTTTGGTGCGACAAAAAAGAAGCACAGATTGATGCCAAAAAGTAAAAACAAAAGGGCAAGTCCGCTGCACAGATAGCCGACAAGAACTAGGTCAGAAGCATTTCTAGCACTTGAAGCTAATTTTATCGAAAACAGATCATCTCTCGCTAAAACTGTGCTGATATACAGATCATTTAGCTGAGAGTTTGCGGTATCCTGCTGTTTTTCAGTTGCACCAAAGTCATCATAAATTTCATACAGTGCATAGACACCGGTCTGAGAGCTTGCAACCATCTGAGAGAGACTATCCACGATCTGGCGAAAGATAATTGTCTCAAGACTAGGTTCGCCCGGATACAGAATGCGAGCTGGAAGATCATTGCTTCCACTCATGATCGTGTGAATCATACCCTCAGGGATGATAACGGCAGCCTTTGCCTCGCCAGATTCCAGCATTGCCCTTGCCTCATCCTCTGATGTTGTCTGCTTGATTGACACCATCGACGATAAGCTTTCCATATTGGAAACCATGCCAAGCGCAAGTGTATAGTGAAGACCAGCACCTTTCGGCATGACAAATACGACGTTAAATCGGGAAGCTGTTGTCGTGTCATCATTTTTATTTACAAATGTAAGACCATAGATTGCAGCAGCACAGATCACGCCAAGAAGAACAAGTCCAGCTAAAAGCTTTCCCAAACGGCGAAAACAGCGTGTCCATGTGAATGCAAAGTAGGCTTTTTTCTGATTATTTTTTGAATTTAAACTCATGATAAGTATTCAATAATCTCCTTTACTGGTGTATCGGAAGAAAGCTCAGTCGCGAGTCCTTCCTTTAACAAAATCAGTTTGCTGCAGATAGCAAAATCGGCTTCATCATGTGTTGCAAGAAGAACCGTGTTTCCCTGGGCGCAGTACCATCTGATATAATTTCGAATGTCTTCCTTGCAGACAAGGTCCAAAGCTGCATCTGGCTCATCAAGAAGAAGTAAAGACGGACGAGAGGCAAGCGCACAGGCAATGCTAAGCCTTTTTTGCATACCGCCGGAGAGCGCCTTCACTTTTTTGTTCAGAAATGGTTCAATCTTTAATAAGGAAAGAAAGCCATCCTTTAGGTCGTCCTCAATCGAATACTCGGTGGCACTGTACCAGAGTTTTAGATGATCCATCGCTGTCATATCAGGAAACAGCGGATTGTTCTGTGCGACATAGCCGATTTTAGTAGACTGAAGAGACGGATTTTTTAGTAGATCCTTTTCGTCAAAAAAGATCTTCCCACCATCTGGCGTATCAGTTCCAGAAAGAATATGAAGAAAAGTTGATTTTCCGCAGCCGTTCGGACCAAGAAGGCCAATGCACTCGCCAGGTGCCGCGTCAAAGGAGATGCCTTTTAGGACTTGCTGCTTTTTATAGGATTTTGAGATTTCTTGTATTGATAGCATAATATACTCCATTCTAGTTGAGTGTTACTTTTACTTTTTCAGTATAGCATAAAAGTAACACTACGAAAAGAGAACTCTCACGTTTTTCCTTTACAACAACTTTGGCTTATGCTATACTGCGGTTAGAAAATGCCCTTTTGAAGCTGGCACAAAGATGTTCAGGATTCGAAAGAGCAGTGCTTAAGTAGCACACAAAAAAAGAAAGGTAATAAGGTAGGATTCATTATGAAGGGAATTATTTTAGCAGGTGGAAGTGGTACAAGACTGTACCCGTTAACCAGAGTAACCTCAAAGCAGCTTCTTCCAATTTATGATAAGCCGATGATTTATTATCCGCTGTCTGTTCTGATGAACGCAGGCATCCGCGAGATTTTAATTATCTCTACACCAGATGATACACCGAGATTTGAGGCTCTGTTAGGCGATGGCCATCAGTTTGGAATTGAGCTGTCCTATGCAGTTCAGCCAAGCCCAGACGGACTCGCTCAGGCATTCATTATAGGAGCTGATTTCATTGGAAACGATAATGTAGCAATGGTTCTTGGTGATAATATTTTTGCAGGCCACGGTCTGACCAAGAGATTAAAGGAAGCTGCAAACCGTAAGGTTGGCGCAACCGTATTTGGTTATTATGTAGACGATCCAGAGCGTTTTGGTATTGTCGAGTTTGATAAGAATGGAAAGGCTATCTCCATCGAGGAAAAGCCGGCTCATCCAAAGAGCAACTATTGTGTAACTGGTCTGTATTTCTATGACAACCGTGTTGTTGAGTATGCAAAGAACTTAAAGCCATCAGCAAGAGGTGAGCTTGAGATCACCGATTTGAACCGCATTTATCTGGAAAATGGTGAGTTAAATGTTGAGCTTTTAGGACAGGGCTTTACTTGGCTGGATACCGGTACACATGAATCTTTGGTAGATGCCACCAACTTTGTACGTACAATTGAGACGCATCAGCACAGAAAGATTGCTTGCCTTGAGGAGATTGCTTACTTAAACGGTTGGATCAGCAAGGAGCAGCTGATGGAGGTTTATGAGATCTACAAGAAGAACCAGTATGGTGCTTATCTGTTAGATGTCATGAATGGAAAGTACATCGATAAGTAAAAAATAAGATAGATGAAGATAAAAAGAAACTATCGTGTGATATTGCTTGCAGTGTTGGTGCTTGGCTGGATGGGTGTGATTTTCGCGTTCTCCAGCCAGAACGGCACAAAATCGTCAGAGACGAGTGGACGAGTGGTAAACACAGTTATTGCGGTGATTAAGCCAAATTTTGATCAACTTACAAAGAGTGAGCAGATTCGTTTTCGCGATCATGTTACATTTTTTGTGCGCAAAGGAGCGCATTTTACAGAATATGCGATTCTGGGTGTGCTTCTTTTTTTGTTTTTCTATGAGTGGCGACCAAAGCTTTTTTGGACACAGAAAAAAGAGCAAAGATTGGATCAGTCATCAGCAAGTGTCTTACAGTTACGGATGTACCGAATTTGGCTTGTAGCGTGGATAGTAGGCACTTTCTATGCGGCTACTGATGAGTTCCATCAGATGTTTAGCGGTGGGCGATCCCCACAGGTGAGAGACGTGTGTATTGATAGCTCAGGTGTAGCAGTTGGGTGCTTATTTGTGCTTGCAGTTACTGTGCTGCTTGCGAAGCTGGGGTCAGGCACGGATAAACTTAAAGGCAGAAAAAATGGGTGTAACAGTCAAAATTAGGCGATAGCCATAAAAATGATGTTGGATCAGAAGTTTGATAAAGGACAGCAGGAGGAATGAAAATGACAGAAGCATTGGAAAAAAATATTCGAAAAGTAGTGCCGTATGTTCCGGGGGAACAGCCACAGAATCCAAATGTGATTAAATTAAACACAAATGAGAATCCGTATTCTCCGGCTCCTGGTGTGGCAGCTGTATTAAAGAGTATGGATGCGGATCTGCTACGACTTTATCCAGATCCAACCAATGGCTGTCTGGTGAAGGCACTTGCTGCGTATTATGGTTTGGCAGAGGATCAAGTCTTTGTCGGAATTGGTTCCGATGATGTGCTGAGCATGAGCTTTTTAACCTTCTTCAATTCTGGAAAGCCGATTTTGTTTCCAGATGTGACCTATTCATTTTATGATGTATGGGCTGACCTGTACCGCATTCCGTATCTGACCTGTGCAATTGATGATCAGATGAAGATCAAAAAAGAGGATTATTTTCGTGAGAACGGTGGTATCGTGATTCCAAATCCGAATGCACCGACTGGAATCTATGAATCACTTGACACATTCGAAGATATTTTGCAGAAAAATCCAGATGTGATTGTCATTATCGATGAAGCGTATGTGGATTTTGCCGATGGTCCGTCAGCGCGCACCTTGATTGAGAAATATCCGAATCTGCTCGTTGTTCAGACATTTTCAAAGTCTCGCTCAATGGCAGGCATGAGAATCGGCTATGCGATGGGAAATGCAGAGTTAATCAAGGCACTCAATGACGTAAAGTATTCGTTTAATTCCTATACGATGAGTCGCGCAGCCCTTCTTTGTGGTGTAGAGGCAGTTAATGATCGCGCTTACTTTGAGGAGCATGTAAAAATGATCTGTAAGACAAGAGAAAATGCCAAAAAGGCACTTTCTAAGCTAGGCTTTTCCTTCCCGGATTCTCAGTCCAATTTCATTTTTGCAACTCACAAGAGTATGCCGGCAAAAGAAATTTTTGAGCAGTTAAAAAAGAAAAATATTTTTGTTCGCTACTTTAATAAGCCAGGCATCGATAATTTCCTGCGTATCACCGTCGGAACCGATGCACAGATGGAAGCGCTGATGGAAGCCTTAAAGGAGATTCTTCCTCAGTAAAAAACGAAATTGGAAATTGGGGTCAGGCATGATAAACGACAGTTTATCCGTGCCTGACCCCAATTTTGTTGACCCCAGTTTTGCTGTTTAAAACGGATGCTTCCTGTAATAAGCTGGTGTAACCCCAGTTATCTTTTTAAACTGTCGATAGAAATGAACTTCATTGTTATAGCCGCAAATCTCAGCAATTTGGGACAGTGGCAGATTGCTGGTTGTCATAGTAAACTTTGCGCGATTGACACGCATGAGAATCAAATCCTGCTGAAAGGAAATGCCAAACTGTTTTTTGTAGATCATCTGAAAATAGGATTCGCTGATGTTTAATTGCTTGGCACATTTTGAGATAGAATGTCTTAAATCCAGTGTGTTTGAAATCTCTAATTGCAGTTGCTTTAATTGATTTTCAAGTGGCGTAGAGTAGGAACTGATTTTTGCATCATAGGCAGCAAATATGCTGTTAAATAAATAGGTAAAAAGTGATTGGATATTTTCTTCCTTACAACTGCATTGACCAAAGGAGAGCTCCCATAGGATATGATAGATGCAGAAGGAGAAAATATCCGTTTTTTCAATGGAAAATGGATGATTGCTGATGGCAGTCAGCCGAGAGATCAGAGTGGGATCATCTGTCTCAAAATGGAGCCAGTCATCGATATAAGGGCCGTCAGGATTTCCGTAGTAGTTGGGCGTGTGTGGCGCAAGAACAATGATTTGTGGTGGATCGACAAAGTAGTGTTCAGAACCAATATGAAAGACACCATGCGTGTGTACGATAAGCAAAATGAAATGAGGAAGACCCTTTGGGCGGCTCATTCGATAGGTGCTGGGGTGTACGGTATCACAGCCACCAGTGATTGCCTTTATCATAATTTAGCCTCCTAAGAATAAAATAATAGGATATGTTAGTTTTATACTAGTTTATGTTATTGTATCGTATTTGTCAATGATATATCATAAAAGAAATGAAAGAGTGCTTTATGTTATTAAAAAAAACACAATAAAACCTGATGTGATATGGAAAACTAAGCAAAACATGACAAATATAGGGGGAAACAGATGGGGAATTGTAGAAAACAATGGATTGATGCAATGTGCAGAATTGTTAGTCCGGTGTTGGATATGTTGGAAAAAGGTAAATTAAAAGAAACACTTCCGCTCACTTTTCATGAAGAAAGAAAAGCATTTGCCCCATTAGAAGCATTTGGTAGAAGTATGCTTGGACTTTCCGCATGGCTTGAGGCAGACAGTGAATTGCTAGATGAAGAGGAACGAGCACTCCAGTCTGAATACAGAGAAAAGGCAATCCGCTGTATTGAGATGGCAACAAATCCGAGTTCGCCAGATTTTATGTTGTTTGATGATGGTGGTCAGCCACTCGTGGATGCCGCATTTTTGGCGCATG
Source organism: uncultured Lachnospiraceae bacterium (assembly GCA_958446555.1). Lineage (GTDB taxonomy): Bacteria > Bacillota > Clostridia > Lachnospirales > Lachnospiraceae > Anthropogastromicrobium. The sequence goes on from CAUCWU010000006.1 coordinate 12,464, forward strand.
CGCTTGTGAGAGCACCGAAGTCATTGGCAGCGACACTTCCGGATAAGACAAGGAAGCACCTAGCAGACGCGTTTCGAAGTTCTCGAAAGATTTCAGCATACAATACCAATTGGCTGTTTTTCTCAGCAATGGTAGAGGCCGGTTTGTATGTACTGGGTGAGCCATATGATAGTATGAGAGTATTGTATCCGCTGCGCGTATTTCAGGAGTGGTACAAGGGAGATGGCATCTATGGAGACGGAGCAAATTTCCACTGGGATTATTATAACAGCTTTGTAATTCAGCCAATGTATGTCGATCTGGTTCGCCTGTTTGAAAGTGAACATGAAGAAATTCGCCAGATGAAGCCGATTGTATTAAAACGAGCAGCCAGATATGCATCGGTATTGGAACGAATGATTGGCCCAGAGGGCAGCTATCCGATTGTTGGTCGCTCGATTTGTTACCGTTTTGGTGCATTTCAGATGCTTTCGCAGGCGGCACTTGAGCATATGTTAGAGCCACATATTTCACCGGCATCGGTACGGTGTGGACTCAGTGCTGTGATTGAGCGCGTGATGAGTGCGCCAGATATGTTTGATGAGAATGGATGGCTTCGTCCAGGTGTGTATGGCGGACAGCCAGAGTTGGCCGAAGGATACATTAATATTGGAAGCTTATATCTGTGCAGTGCCGTATTTCTTCCATTGGGACTATCACCGGATGACGCGTTCTGGAAAGCACCAGATGAAGCGTGGTCGGCCAAGAAGGTATGGTCTGGAGAACACATTGTGATTGATCATGCAGAGGATTAAAATTGAAAAAAGAATGTAAGACATTGAAAAGTGTACGCAGGAAATGTCTTCATATAAACGAAAAAGATACAAAACAAGGAGGAGCAACATGACAAAGACAAGAAGAGCAGCAGCGATGATGATGGCAGCAGCAATGGGAACATCTATGATTGGAGTCGTTCCGGCAGCAGCAGACGAAGAGCGTGAAACGCTGAAGCTTGCACTGACACAGAGTAGTATGGTTACCGACTACGAGAACAACTATTTTACAAAGTATCTTGAGGATAAGCTGAATATCAATATTGAATTCTATATGCTTCCAGCAGATGCTACAGAAACAAGAACAAAGGTAAATCTGATGGCAACAAGCAATGAAGATCTGCCAGATGTAATGATTACAGATGGACATTTGACAAATGAGATGATTTTACAGCTTGGCGATAGTGGCTTTTTTGCACCTTTGAATGATTACTTAAATGATCCGGAGGTAATGCCAAACTTTAATGCAATCCCAGATGAGGACAAAGAAGCGATCTTACAGGCAACCACGATGGCAGATGGCAATATCTATGGATTTGCAGCATATGAGCCAGAGACCTGGAATCTGACACCAAACCGTATGTTTATCAATCGTGCATGGTTAGACAAGTTAGGACTGGAAGTTCCGACAACAACAGATGAATTAAAGGCCGTTCTTGAGGCATTCCGTGATGGCGATCCAAATGGAAATGGTGTTCAGGACGAGATCGGTGTATATGGCTTTGCTGGCGGATCATATGGTGAGAATACAGTAGATGCGCTTATGAATGCATTTATTTTCTGGAATGGAAATCTTTCCTTATCAGATGATGGAAACGAGGTAATTGCACCGTTTACACAGAATGCTTGGCGTGAAGGCTTGAAGTACATGAATGATCTGTACAATGAAGGTCTTTTGTCAGCAAACATCTTTACCGATGATGGACAGCAGTTCAAGGCAATCTTGAATCAGGAGACACCGATTGTCGGATTGACAACAGCTGGTTCCTTAAGCAACTGGCCAGATGTAAAGAACAATAAGAACTTTGCTGAGATGGAAATGATCGAGCCATTAACAGGACCGGAAGGCGTACAGTACACACCATTTAATCCATATGTTCCTGGACAGGAAATGTATATCATTAACGGAACCGATAAGTTGGATCTGGTTTTGAAGTTTGCAGATGAGTTCTTCAATCACGATACCTCTTTAATCGAGCGTTTTGGTGAGGAAGGCGTTGACTGGACAAGAGATCCTAAGGATCTGGAAGGTCAGACCAATGCATATGTAGAGGCTGGACTGTATGACGGACTGTCAATGCTTGTTACTTCTACCATTTGGGCAGATAATCAGAGTCAGACATGGAGAAACCATGGACCAAGATATGCAAGTCTTGAGATGGGCAACACCGTTTATGATTATTCTTCTGGAAACAAGTTTGATGTAAACGATCCAACTCAGTTAAATGCAAAGTGTTATGAGATGTATTATACCAAGCATCCAGAGCATGTACTGCCGGCATTAAAGTATACACTTGAAGAGACTGAGACCATTCAGGAGCAGCTGACAAACCTTCCAACATTTGTTGACCAGTGTATGGCAGAGTTTATCACCGGCGCAAGAGGTCTGGATGATGATAGCTGGAATACTTATCTGGATGAGCTTGAGACAATGGGACTTTCCTCATGGCTTGAGACTGCACAGGTTGCTTACGACAGAACAAAATAAGACAGAACAGGCAGAAATTGTAAAGTAAAATAGTTGAATGATTTACCATAGTATGGATGGGCGTCTGCGAAAATAGTATGGCTGCCCATCCATACTGCATAAGAAGGAGGCAGAGCTATGGCAAAGAATCCGTCACAGGTTCGTGCACAAAATAAAAAGACATTGATAAAACGAATTCGTTCCAGATGGCAGCTATATCTGCTATTATTACTTCCACTTGCATGGCTGATTGTGTTTGCCTATGTACCAATGGGCGGTTTGGTAATCGCATTTAAAAAGTACAATGTAAGACAGGGTATTTTTGGAAGTGAATGGGTTGGTTTTAAGAATTTTGAGAAGTTCTTTAAGTCTGTTAAGTTCCCGATCGTTATGAAGAATACATTGACGATCTCACTCTATTCTCTTGTTGTTACATTCCCAATTCCGATTATCTTTGCATTATTGTTGAATGCAATGCCAGGAAGACGCTATAAAAAAGTCATTCAGACAGTGACTTATATTCCGTACTTTATTTCAACTGTTGTTATGGTTGGTTTGATTTTCCAGATTTTGGATTATCGTAATGGTTTGTGGGGAAGTTTGTTTGCTCTGTTTACAGGAAAAACAGCCCCGAATATTTTGGCAAATGGAAAAATGTTTAAGCACATCTATGTGTGGTCAGCTGTATGGCAGACAACCGGATACAGTGCAATTATCTATATAGCAGCACTTGCAGGCGTAGATCAGTCCTTACATGAAGCAGCGATGATTGATGGAGCCAGCCGCTTCCAGCGACTTCTCTACATTGATGTTCCGTCCATTCGACCGACAGCGAGCATTATGTTGATTTTGGCAGTTGGAAATATTATGAATGTTGGCTATGAGAAGGTTCTTTTGATGCAGAATGACTTGAATCTAAATTATAGTGAGATTGTTTCCACTTATACCTATAAGATTGGTCTTGCAAGTGGTATCACAGACTTTTCACTGTCAACAGCGATTGGTATGTTTAACTCTGTAATTAACTTTACACTGTTAATTATCGCAAATACACTTAGTAAAAAATTAAGCGGAAGCGGAATCTTTTAAGGAGGTAGGATATGCATAAATTTAAACGCTACAGCTGGAATGACAAAGCATTTTATATCATTACCATCCTGATTTTGACAATCTTTTTTATCATGGTACTTTATCCATGTATCTTTGTAATCAGTGCATCCTTTTCTTCCGGAACCGCTGTTCAGTCTGGAAAAGTCGTATTGTTCCCTGTTGACTTCAGTTTGGAAGGATATAAGACAGTTTTCAATACCAAGACAGTTTGGATTGGATTTGCAAACTCTCTGTTTTACACATTTGTTGGAACTGCTATTAATGTAGCAATGACAATGACCGCAGGCTATTGTCTTTCAAGAAAAGATCTTCCAGGACGAAATGGCATTATGCTTCTTTTCACATTTACAATGTTCTTTAGTGGTGGTTTGATCCCAACTTATATGGTAATTCAAAATCTGCACATGATTAATACTAGATGGTCTCTGTTAATTCCAGGTGCAATCGGTGTCTATAACTTGATTGTTTGCCGTACCTTTATCAGCAATACTATTCCAGTGGAATTGCTGGAAGCATCTAAGATTGATGGCTGCTCCGATATCAAGTATTATTTGAAAGTGGTTCTTCCTCTTTCAAAGGCAATTTTGGCAGTTCTTGTTCTGTTCTATGGTGTTGGTCATTGGAATTCCTACTTTAATGCGATGATTTATCTTCATGATAAGGCACTGTATCCGCTGACATTATTCCTTCGTGAGATTTTGATGGCGAGCCAGATCGACCCGTCAACCGTTCAGGACCCAGAACTGCAGGCAAGACTTCAGGATATGGTTGGTGTAATCAAGTACGCATTGATCATGGTAAGTATGGTTCCAGTTTTAATCATCTATCCATTTGTACAGAAGTATTTTGTAAAGGGTGTCATGATCGGTTCTGTAAAGGGTTGATGTGATCACAAAAGAGTGTGTGAAAATATGGTGAGCAAAAAGGCTTGGTGGAGTTTATGGAACTGCTTGAAAAGATAAAAGAATATGCAACACAGTATGAAAAAGAAGTGCGCGAGATATCCGATCAGTTAAGAGAAGAGAAAATGCCAGCTCTGTCAAGAACACTATTTGACGAGTATGAGATCAATGGAAATCGTCTTCGCTATGAAGCTGTTTATTTTAAAAGGAGAGAATTCCTATCGGCATTTGGACTTGCCAGCATAATTTGGCACAAAAAGGAAGACATTCAAAAGCTTGAGTATGTGATCGGTGAAATTTGCTCAGAGGGATGTTGGGCGCTTTCTGCTCATGTAAAGCGCCTAGAAGATCCAAATTGGCGGATGACAATTGATTTAACAGCGAGTGAGACAGGGCATACGCTGGCACAAATGTATGCGCTTCTTCAAGATGAACTGTCAGAAGAGACAAAGAAACTTATCAAAACAGAGGTGTCTCGTCGAATTTTGATCCCATTTATGAAGGCAAAGGCGCCAGCATATTGGTGGGAAGATGCAACGAATAACTGGAATGCAGTTTGCTGTGGAAATATTGGAAGTACAGCCATTTTTCTTCTAGAAGATGGGGCAGAAAAAGAAAAATTATTGTCTCGAATTCGCTATGCAATTGAGACCTATTATTTGGAAGGCTTTGGCGCAGATGGTGCGTGTACAGAGGGGCTTGGCTATTGGGGCTATGGTTTTATGAACATGGTTGTGTTCGCAATGGACCAAAGAGCACTTGATCCGACCTATGATTTGATGGCATTCGAAAAGACAGAGAAGATTGCTCATTTTCAGGAAAAATGTTACTTTGCCCATGGACGCACGATCAGCTTCTCTGATGGAAGTGGCAAAGGAAAATATCCAATGGGACTAACCTGTTGTCTGGCAGATCTTTATCGAGACATTTGTTTTCCAGATCCTGTTTATGCGCGCGGCTTTACTGGGGATCGCTGTTGGAACTGGAATGAGTTGTACACAGGTTGGCGGTGGACAAAACAATATCTAGAAGATGTTGAAAATGGTATAGTGGAGGCACCGAAGCCTCTTGCAGGAGCAGGAGTTGAATTTCTTCCAGATGCTGAGTGGTGCATTCTTAGGGGAGAACACAATACAGCTGTTGTCGCAAAGGGCGGAAACAATGATGAGCCTCATAATCATAATGATGTCGGAAGCTTTTTCTATCTGGTAGATGGAGAAGCATTGTTAGATGATTTGGGTTCTGGCGAGTATACGAAAAAATACTTTTCAAATCAGCGTTATGAAATTTTCTGTACCAGAGGTTTAAGCCATAATATTCCAGTGATTGGTGGGAGTGACCAGAAGGCTGGAAGTGAGTACAGAGCAGATGCATTTGAGGTGAGAGATGGCAACACGATTTTGATATCATTTGCAAAAGCTTATGGAGTAGAAAATCTTCAAAAGCTTTCTAGAAAGTTGACATTTGAGGAAAGATCGGGTATGCTGACAGTAGAAGATCATGCAGAGTGCAAAGCAAAAATTTCTGTTTTTGAAAATTTGGTTACAAGATATCCGGTGACGGTAGAGCAAGATGAGAAAAATCAGACCGACGCAAAGGAATATCTGGTAATCCATGGAGAAAGGCATAAGCTGATCATTACAGTTAGCAAAAAGATAGGCACTTTTCATATTCAAAAGGAAGCGCATACCAGCTATGGGGCAAAAGATCAGCTGATCAATCGAATTAGTTGGGAACTTCTGGTTGATGGAGAAATGAATGCCGACTGTGCGATGAAGATGACGCTAGCTTGAATGTATCTGACTGCAAGAGAATAAAGATGAGAAACTGCTTCGCAGTGTCAAAACATCAAAACGATTGAAATGATCAATTAGATAAATAAAATATCAATTGGAAAATGCAAAAAGGAGAGACGATATGGACAACAAAGCATGGGCACAGGAAGTAGCCAAAAAGATTAAGGAAAAGGAACTGGCAGTTGCCAAGAGAAATGTCGGAAAGGTTCCGTACACAGCAGAGAATGGTGTATTCAATGATTGCTCTGGTAAGGAGATCGGTTGGTGGACCAATGGTTTCTGGGGCGGCATGATGTGGCAGTTATATCAGGCAACAAAGGAGCCAGTTTATAAGGAGTCAGCAGAGGAACTTGAGAAAAAGCTTGATGCAGCTCTGATGAATTATCATGTGATGGATCACGACAGCGGATTCCGTTGGCTGCCGACAGCAGTAGCCAATTACCGTCAGTTTGGGTCAGATGAGTCCAAAAACAGAGGTATGCTTGCAGCCTCCAACTTGGCAGGCCGTTACAATGCAAAGGGTGAATTTATTGTTGCATGGAATTCCAGACCAGATCATCAGGTTGACGGTTGGGCAATCATTGACTGTATGATGAATCTGCCGCTTCTGTACTGGGCATATGAGGAGAGCAAAAATCCAAGCTTCTTACATATTGCAATGAAGCATGCCGATACAGCAATGAAGGTATTTATCCGCCCAGACGGATCTTCTCGCCATATTGTTGAGTTTGATCCGGTAACAGGTGACTGGAATGGCTCCTACGGTGGACAGGGTATGACATATGGTTCTTCTTGGACAAGAGGACAGGGTTGGGCACTGTATGGATTTACATTGAGCTATCTGCATACCAAGAAAGAGCGTTATCTTGAGACAGCAGAGAGAGTTGCCGATTATTTCATCTCCTGTATTCCAGAGAGTGGCTTGATTCCGGTTGACTTTTATCAGGATCCATCCTGTGATTGGGAAGATGACTGTGCAGCAGCAATCGCAGCATGTGGTCTGATTGAACTGAGCAAGGTGGCAAAAGAGTGGAATAAGCAGAAATATCTGGATGCAGCGATCAAGCTGTTAAAGGCAATGGATGAGAAGAGCTGTAATTATGATCCAAATGTAGATGAGTTGCTAGAAAAGTGTACAGCTGCATACAAGGATACCAATCATAACTTCCCAATTATCTATGCCGATTACTATTTTATCGAAGCAATCTGGAAACTGACTGGTGAGGAACTCTTCATCTGGTAATTTAAGAAAAACAAAATATGAGGTTGGAGGCAGATGGTCTTTTGTCACCAACGATGGAAAAAATGGCAGTCCAAGGAAACGCTTGGGCTGTCATTTTTTGCACTTTGAAAACGAAAAGCATACCATCACCCTTGAAAAAATAAGTCGGCTATGGTACCATAATACCGTAAAAAATGAACTTTTTAAGGGGTGAGCCGGAAAAATGGAACAACAAGCACCACAACAGCAGCCGAAGGAGGCAAAGAAATTAAAACGAAAATTTACGGCGGCGATTTTGGCGCTGATTATTACATTTTTGGCTGTTGTGTCTGCAACTTATGCCTGGTATATCTACAATACAAGTCAACATACGACAAATGTCCGTATGGCGGCTGGCGCAAGCGTAAATCTCCAGATCAGTAATGCTTACAATGGCGCATATGGCTCATCAGCCGTGCTAGAGAGCTTTTCTGGACAGCTCGTTCCGGTTTCGACAAACCGAGTCAGCGGTGGTTTTCAGAAGGTAACTGGATTTTCAGACGGATACCAGACAAGAACCGGACTGGCAGCGAGCATTTTTGGAAGTGGTGAGCAAAATGACTATTATCATACCAGTCTTTTCTTAAGAACAAGCGGTGATTCACTAGATATTTATCTATCAGACATTGGTTTTGAGGACAGTGATGAGTCCTCACCGATTTCCTCAGCGATTCGCCTTGGCCTTGTCATTCATAGACCAGGGCAAAATCAGCCGACCGATAGTGAATATATTTTTGCAATCAGTGATAAGAAAAATCCAGAATCTGAGTACAATACCGCAAGTGGAAGAGAAGGTTATGTGTTAGATTCTTCTCGCACAGATGGAACAACCGTGCCATTTACACCGTACACGTCAGATTCGTATTGTATCTATAATAAAGATACTGGAGCTGTCTCGCTAAAACCGAATTCTTTGAAGCTTTGTACGATCTCTGGAGCAGGAGATGGAAGTGCTGGAGCATCGATTGAGATTGAACTGTATATCTGGCTAGAGGGCTGTGATGAGGATTGTACCTCGAATCTGTGCCGCCAGACGTTAAAGAACTTGGCTGTGTCCTTCGCGGGGGTACAATAATGGAAAAGTGGGGTCAGTTCAGGAAAAGTGGGGTCAGGCACGGATAAACTGGTGATTATCGTGAACTGACCCCACAAAAAAGAGAGGAAGAAAGCCATGGCATCAGAAGTCAAAAATTTAAAGAGAAACTTAAGAGTCGCAGTCTTTTTTGCAGTCCTACTGTTATGTGCGGCAGGTGGCTCAGTCTATGCGTGGTTTACGCTCTCTGGCATGGCTTCCACCAATGTCACACCGATGGGCGGATCCATCAGTAACGGCGATGCGACTCTTTTAATTAGTGCCTCGTCGTCAGGTCCGTTTGATAAGAGCTGTGAGCTAGTACTAGAGGGAAATCCAGACACGTTAAAGCCGCTCTCAACAGCTGATTTAGATCACTTCTATCGAGCCATCGCACAAAATCGCGATGGAATTGCCACTCTCTATGAGTCAGCAGATAACACAGTGAATTCAGATGCACTTCACGGGACTGT
>CAUCWU010000007.1 GCA_958446555.1 uncultured Lachnospiraceae bacterium
GAATGCATTGTGGGAACTTCGCTTATCACGAGTAGTTTGCAGCGAAAGTAATTTAGAATCTGGCGGCAACATTCTTCTTAGTGCAGCTCAGATGGAGGAAATTCGCCATAAAATCGAGTCCGATTCTCTCACGAAGGGTCAGTACGAGCAGATAAAAGCGCTTGCTGACATTGCGTCTCTTGAACAAAGAAAATCTGCGTACAGCGCACTTTTTGCCACAAGAGATGATTATGAACAGTTAAACCGCGAATTTGTCATTGAGACAAGCGCAGGCAATCGCCCAAGTTTTGCAGTTCCGAAGGGAACTGTGTCAGCATCGTTTGCACTTCGACTGCCTCGCGAGGACAATGAGCGCGATGACCTTGGTCACATTCAGGTTTGGAATATTGGCTTAAAGGTTTCAGAGGGAGAGAATATCCATCTTGATATTGAGACAGCAAATAGTTTGGAAGTGAATGAACGTGAGACAGCAGTTTGCAAAGTAACACTGTGCAATAAAATATCCGATCATGAGGCTGTGTGGATCTATGACAAGGCGATTGCAATGCGTGATGATGCAATTTATACGGTAATGTTTGATGCAAAGCAGGATGGAAAGTTAAAAAAGGGTATGCAGATTGAGCTGACATTCTTTGACAAAGAGGGAAATAAGCTTGGCACACACGAGGAAAACTTTAATCGCAAGGCATGGCTTGATGTGAAAAAATATAATATGTATACCCAGTGTGATGCAATTTGTTATTGGTATACAAAAGATACGGCATATGCAGAAAAGTCAAAGATTGAGATGCTTCATTTCTTAGATGATTTCTGTCAGGGTGCGCATCACTGGCTGCGTTACAACGAGCGTCCGGAGGGAAGCGATGCTTACGGCGGAGTGCAGGGAGGAAGAATCCTATTTACAATAGCTGTAGCATATTCGATGATTCGTGACAGCGGAGTATGGAATAAGGAAGAAAAGGATCGTTTTTATGGTCTTGTTTCCTATATGCTGCGTTATCTGGCAGATCTTCGTGACCGTACACTTCTGACAAAGGAGCGGGCACAGCGTGGAAGCAGCAACTGGCAGACCGATATGCACATCGGAAGCGCAGCCATTATGATGGCAATTCCTGATTTTCCAAATCGAAAGCTTTGGATGTATAATTCCGAGGCAGTGCTTAGGGCACAGTTAGATTATAAATTAAATGCAGATGGCTCATGGCCGGAATCACCTCGTTACCATTTTGCTTCGCTGGAGCATTTTTCATTGTATGCAAGACTGTGGGAGCGTGAGTCTGGAGAAAATTGGTTTATCTCAAGGAATGCTAATATGCCGGGACTTATTGATATGTTTCGTTATCCACTGTACACACAGACACCGCCATATGCATATTTTAATGACTGCATTGCCACACCGCCATTTGGCGATCATAAGCTTGGAAATGGAACCGAGTTTGCGTTATATGGTTTGTACTGTGATCAGGTGGCACAGTATGATCGTGACATTGCACAGAAAATGTACGCGACATGGTGTCGTGCAAAGAAGCCAGTGAAGGGCTTCTGGGGAGAATCGGTAACATTAGAGAATCTGATGTATTCGTCTACACTGCAGGGTAGGGCAAATGCACAAGCTAGTCTTGATCTTAAATCATGTGCATCATTCCCAAATTCAGGAATCTATGTATTTCGCGATCATTTTGGCACGCCGCAGGAAAATTACTTGGCTGTAATGTCCAGCCCGAAAAATATTGGACATGGTCATAAAGATCAGGGTGCTTTCATTTATTATTATCATTGTATTCCTGTTATAATGGATTCTGGAATTGAAGGTTATTTTGAGGCAAGCACTCCATGGCATATATGCTCCTACTCACATGCTGTCATGCAGTTTGAGGCACCACCGCATGGACCGATTGAAAAGACAGCAGGCTTTATAAATCTGAGCGCAGGCACGTACAGTTTGGAGCGCGGATGGAATGATGGCCCGGATTGCAGCAAAGTCACACAGCTTTGTCTTAATGATACGAATGACAGCTGCGAAAGCATCTCAATGGAAATTAAAAATCCAAAGGGATGCGGTGTGCAGCATCGCACGATCACGATTAACCATCTTGCAGAGACAGTTACAGTACAGGATACCGTTATGGATTTTTCTGGACAAGTATTATTTAATCTTCCGATTCTGGCAAAATCGGCAGTACAAAATGGAAATGAAATTTTTGCAGACGGATATTATGGTGTGAAAATTAAGATTACAATTCACTCAAATGCAGAGTTTGTTGTGATTGAGTCAGGACGCGCAACGCCGATGGCACCGGGAGCAAACGATCATACCGACCTTTTGTATCTTCGCATAAAGGCAACGGCAGAGGATGGAGTTGCAATTACGATTGCACCGTATAAGGAGCATTCTAAGTAATACATAAAAACTTCAAGTAACAAAAATATAAAATAAATTGGAAAGAGAGGAAATTTGAAAAGTGGAACACACAAAGAAATTTGACGCACTTACAAAATTTGCTGAGGCTGATGCCGTACAGCTGGAATCAACAGAAAAGGAATGGCTGGATCAGGTTTATGAAAAGATCGAAACAAAAATTCAGTGGGTCAGCGAAAAGTCAAAGGATAAGATCCCATATCTGACAATTAATGGAACACATGATGATCGCAGTGATCTGTCAAAAGAGTGGAGAGCAGATGATGGCCTAAACTGGTGGACGAATGGTTTCTGGGGCGGCATTTTATGGATGCTGTATCAGGCTTCCGGACGCGAGCGCTATGCTGAGATTGCGCGAATCTCTGAAAAAAAGATGGATGCATGCCTTGATAGTTACTATGGACTTCATCACGATGTTGGTTTTATGTGGAGGCCAACCGCGGCAGCAGATTATGACTTGACACACAATAAAGAGTTAAGAAAGCGTGCGCTTCATGCAGCAAATCTTTTAGCAGGACGTTTTAATCCGGTTGGTCAGTACATTCGTGCATGGAATGATATTCCGGGATCAGATGACGATACAAGAGGCTGGGCAATTATTGACTGTATGCTTAATTTATCTCTTCTTTACTGGGCATCTGAGGAGACTGGAGATCCTCGTTTTCGTCAGATTGCAATGCTTCATGCCGATACCGTACAGAAATATTTTGTACGCCCAGATGGATCTGTAAATCACATCATAGAGTTTAATCCAGAGACTGGCGAATTTGTTCGAGCTTACGGCGGTCAGGGGTACTGCGAGGGATCAGCGTGGACACGCGGTCAAGGCTGGGCGGTATATGGCTTTATGATTAGCTATATTCATACTGGTAAGCAGGAATATCTTGATACCGCAAAGCGTATTGCACACTATATTATGGCAAATATTCCGGACAGTGGCATCATTCCAGTTGATTTTAGACAGCCAAAAGAGCCGGCATGGGAGGATTCCTGTGCAGCATGCGTTATTGCAAATGGATTAATTGAGATTGCAAAGTATGTGCCAGAATTAGAAAAAGATATGTACATAAGAGCGGCAGTTAAAATCTTAAAGGCAATTGATCAGACAAGAGCAAACTGGGGAACAGATTGTGATTCCATCGTATTAAATTGTACGGGTGCTTACCATAGTCCAGATCATCATTTTACAATGGTGTATGCAGATTTTTATTTTATCGAGGCTGTATTAAAGCTTAGAGAAAATGACTACTTTATGTGGTAACAAAATAGACATGTAATACATTACAAAAAGATCTCTGAATTCAAAAAAATCAAAACTAAGATTGATATAGAAATCCAGAGATCTTTTATATTTATTTTCATTTTGCATCATTCATCACAGCTACACTTCCAGGCGTAAACTCATGGTCAGGAAGATACTGGCGAAAAATTCTGTTAAAAATATAAGACTGTAAAAATGCAATTAACGGAAATCCGAATATAACAAGCGGATAAAACTTTAATACCATCAAAGCGCTACCGCCAAATAAAAGAATAACAAGGCAGATGCTCCAGTGAATATTTTTGAGTGAGATAAAAAGGCTACAGCGAAGCAGTTCTATTATTCGCATGTCGAACTGGGACAATAGCGGAAAAAAATAAATAGAGATCAGCGCAAAGATCACAAACAGGCTTAAAAATAGGTGTGAAGCAATGCGAAGCAGATCATTTGGACTGCCAGAAAGGTTCCACCAGTTAAAACAGATCATGCCAAAGAAGGCAAGCACGATCAGCCATACACCAGTCGCCTGCAAGAAGTTTTCTTTAAATGAGTGAAAGAAATCTTTTGCAATATAACCTTCATCATCTCGTGTCATGCGCATCGCAGTGTAGTAAACTGCAGTTGTGGAGGCACCGATCGTTATGATGGGGAGACTACAGATCAGCCATAAAAAATTGAGCCATGCCAGATACATGATTTTCGTCAGAAAATTTGCAATCTTATTATCTGGATTAAAAATGTTAAACAGGTTTTTCATAGTAAATAATTCCTTTCTATTTGCTTTTTGTTCTTGTCGAGCTTTGCTTGTCGCATTTTTGCTTTTCTTCCATTTCTTCTGCTTTCTAGTATAAAGAAGACAGAGAGAAAAACAAGACAAAAAGTTTATGAAAGAGCTGATCTGTAAAAAACAAACTACCAAATATCAGTCATCTGTGATAAAACAAATAAAAACTATGAAAACAGAAAGGTGGCAGAACATGAAACTTGCATTGATTCAGACAAAGCAAAATGAACTTTACAATTTTCCGGGGACACGGACTTTTGATACAGAAGAGGTATTGCAGCTGCGACATGAATACATGGAAGAAGTATTTCGCATGGCAGAAGAAGCGGCAAAAGGGGGAGCTGACTTGATTGCTACAACAGAAGTAGTAAATTACAGTGGTCATTTTTCAAAAATAAAAGTGCCATATGCTGATTTGTATCAGGAGATGAGCCAAGAGCAGGAAGAGATATCAAATGAGAAAAATAACAAATCCGATTATAATGTGCCAACAAATGAGGAGGCTCGTTTTGCAGCAATTGCAGCAAAGTACGGTGTAATGATTCTTGCTGGACTAGCGCGAAAGGAAAACGGAAAACTCTATAATAGTACGGTTTTCTGGGGAAGAGACGGCAAGGTGCTAGATATCTATCATAAGATTCATCTGGCAGGAGATGAGTCAGAAGTGTTCACACTGGGTGATAGACTTCACACCATTGATACCGAATTTGGGCGAATCGGAATGGCGATCTGCTGGGATATGCAATTTCCTGAGATGGCAAGAAATCTCGCAAAGATGGGCACTGATCTAATTGTGTGTTCGACATGGGGATGGGAGTGGATTTATGGTCCGGCAAGAGCCTATGAAAATGGTATTTTTGTAGCGGCAGCAATGGCAGTTCCGTATTGGATGCCAATTGAAGATCTAAGGCGACCGAGTATGGTTGTTTCACCAGATGGAAAGATTTTGTCAGAAGGTCCGACTGACAAGGCAGCAATTGTGTATTGTGAGATTAATGATATTCACTGCAAACAAAGCAGGGAGTTTCGCCTGAACACACCACTTCGGTGAACAAGATTTGCAATTTGTAAAAAAATGCAATAAAACAGGCGGCAAGAAAGTCGCCTGAAAAATAATAGTAAATTTACTTTGCCCAAAGAAAAATAAGGCGGCCATTGGCCGCCTATTTCATTTCGCCCACGGAAAGATAATCGAGAGGCTGTCATCAGAGGAACTGTTTGTTGAAGAGGTAGTGTCTGTATCTTCTGCAGCAGTATTTTCTGTCATGGTATCTGGTGCAGATTCAGCAGTTTGTGAACCTTCGGTCTGATTTTCACTTTGAGATTGTCCTGACGTTGGTGCTTGTGTCTCGACCTCGGATTGCTGCACTTGTGTTTCAGCTGACGTATTTGTCTCTGGCTGAATCTCAGTGGACTCCTGTGTCTGTCCAAGCGCTGGATCAAAATAATTGTAAACTTGACCTGGTACCATGCCTCCTCTTGCAGCAGCCATTTCACTGACTGTAACGAGCTCATAGCCGGCAGCAATCAGTTCTGGGATGATGATTTGGGATGCCTGCGCAGAGGATGCTTCCATATCGTGCATAAGCACAATGGCGCCGTCCTTTACTTTGCTTCTTATTATATCACATGTGGTTGCCACATCATGATGCTGCCAGTCAATTGTGTCCACGCACCACATGATAAGCGGATAACCGTCATCAACAGCTGCTACATTGGCACATGATGCATCGTCAGTAGCGCCTGTCGGCGGTCTCATGATGCATGGGCGGTTTCCTGTAATCATCTGCACATAGGAGCTTGTACTGCTGATTTCCTGATCTGTTACCTGTGCATCCATATTTGTAATTTTATAATGATTGTAGGTATGATTTCCAATTTCAGAACCTGAATTTTCAATATTTTGGATAATATCCGCGCAGCGTTCTACATTCCTGCCAAGAACAAAGAATGTAGCATAGGCACCATTTGCTGTAAGCGTATCAAGAATGATCTGTGTATTTTGCGTTGAAGGACCATCATCATACGTTAGCGCAACCATTGGCTTTGTGGCGTCAACAGTGTGCCTAAGCTTTCCCTGTGAGGTAAAATCGTAGACGAGATCACCGATACGGTGGCAGCCTACATATACATGTCCATTTTCATCTGTCATACCAGTAGCGCCGTCAGGAAAAGTAAAATTTCCTGTCACAGCTTTTCCATCTTCACCGAAATAGTAATAATAGCCATCATCGCATTTTACAGTAGAGCAAAAATATTGACGGCCATCATCAGTAAAACAATATGTATCACCATTTTCATCTATATAGCGGCCTGTCTGCATTATGCCGTCATCAGAAAAAAGATAGCGTGAATCATCAATCATTTGATATCCAGTCAAAAGATAGCCATTCTGGCAGTAGCCCATCGTGCCGTCAGCATTTGTAACCCAGCCCTCAGCAGGTTTGTTGTTATCATCAGTTCGGTAAAGTGCTTCTTTGCCAAAAGTTTCAGATTCTGTTTCAAAAAAGCTCTCGGATTCATTGGCAGCCAAGCTTTCTTCATAGTCATCTGTTGATGTAACGGTAGTTTGATTAGAAGGTGCGTTTGAAGTACATGCGTTTAAAAAGAACGTGCCAGACAGTCCGAGAGCAAGTGCCAGCTTTTTTAGCTGCCATCTTTTTATATTATTACACATGGATGAAATCCCCCATAAATCAAAATTTAGATTCCCATTAGTATAGCACGTAGTTTAAAAAAAGGGAACATGAGAAAAATCACTTTCATCAAAAAATGTTATTTTCAATCCCCCAAAATCATAGTATAATGAAAAAAAGGAAACTTGTAGAAGAGCAGAATTACTTGTACTAATGATCTTAGAATCAAGGATACATGAGAGGAGGCAAGAGGATGATAAGAAAGAAGTGGAAGCATTTTTTGATATCAGCTGCATTGCTTACAATTATATTTGTTAGTATTGAACGTTACAATAATTATATTGGGCAGAAGTTTTATAAGGAAAGTACGCAGGGACTGTTTGCTACATATAAGCAGCTTGATAAGACTTTTTTGATGTTTGCGCAGCGCAATTGGAATGCACTTGAGGACTGGTGCAATTATTTGAATTATTGTGTAGAAGAACAGGATAAAAAAGAACAAAATGCAGAAGATGGATGGGTTAATTTTGTAAATGACCGTAAAAATTGGCAGTACAGCGATTTTTATGTTTTTAATGAAGACTGCGAGTATTGGACTATTGATGGACGAAGAGGAACGGCAGAGCACGTGAAGGATGCTTTTAAAGCGCTTTATGAAAAAAAGGGTCCTATTGTGTCAAGCTATGTTGCAAGCGATGGAGAAACTAAAATCTTGTTTGCAGTTCCTTCAGATCCCATTGAGTTAAATAACGTGACATATACAGCGTTTGCAGTTTCATATGATAACAGTATTGTGAAAAAGTTGATCGGAGACGGCGTATATAATAATAAAAGTGATTGTTACATAGTTGATTCTGATGGAACAGTGCTTATGTCACTTGAACCAGAGACGCAGATCACAGATGGCTTTAACAATATTTTTGATTTTATTCAGGAAAAAACGCAGTCATATAACAAAGATTATCTGGAGCGAATGAAGAAAACTGTGCCAACAAAGGGCAAAGGAAGTGTTTCATTTAAATATCAAAAATCAGAGTATTATCTTGTCTATCAGCCAGTAGGAATTGACGACTGGTCAATTGTAGGTATTGTGGAAAAGAGTGTTGTTGACTCTGGTATGAGAATGGTTCAGGGAACGACTATCGTTTTGTTGTGTATGATGGAAATATGTATAATGATTGGAGTTGTCATTTTAATGAAGCAGCGTGCAAATGCACAGCTCCAAAAAGAAGCAGACGAGCGCATCAAAGCGGAAAAGAAAAAGGAAATTTCCGAGCAGCTGTTTTTGGGAATTTCGCAGATTGTTGACTGTTTTGCAATTTGCGATTTAGAAAATAACAGATATGAATATGAAGACAAGCGAGGCGAATATCTTTATCCGAAAAAAGGAGCTTATGACCAATTTATTAAGGAAATTTCTGATCAATATACGATATTGACAGATGGAGAAAATGCAAAGTTTACGAATATGCTTTCTGTTTGGAATGTGCGGCAGCTGATAAAGGGACAGAAGGATTCTTATTGTTTAGAGTATTGCGCCAGAGATAAAAGCAGATTCTTTATTATGAATGTGATTCCAGTTGAGTGGGAAGGGGATACGCTTACAAAAATCATGCTTGTTACACAGGATATGGGACAGCAGCATGAGCTTGAAAACCTTGCTAATACAGATGCGCTTACAGGACTCTTTAATAAACGTTATTTTGAAAAAATGATGGAAATAAGAGATGAAAAGAAAAAACCGTATGCTCTGTTTTATATGGATCTTGATTTTTTTAAGCCTGTGAATGATACATATGGCCATGAGATGGGTGATAAAGTTCTAAAGGAAGTGGCAAAAAGACTTCTTAAATGTATCAGAAGCAATGATTATGCTTTCCGCATTGGCGGTGACGAATTTATGCTCATCTTAAACGGAAATCTGGATGCACAGCTTTGTGAAAAGAGAATTGAGCGTATAAAAAAGCTGATTGGAGAACCGTATGAGTTTGATGGTCATACGATCAAGATAGGAATTAGTTGTGGAAGTGCTGTCTATCCTGATGATGCCGACTGTGCAGCAGATATCCAAAAGATTGCTGATAAACGCATGTATGAAGATAAAAAAATTAACCATGCACAGCGGTGAAAAACATCAAGGTAGGTCGGGGAGGGGTTGACTTCTCTTTGAAAACTGTTATAATAAACAATGACTGAGAAAATGTGTAAGTAGTCTGTACCATTCGGTTTTCCAGAGAGGCCGCATAACCTGCTGAGAGTGCTGCCATCCGCCTACAGATGAATTTCAGCATTGGAGTCTTCCACGAAAATTTTGTTTCTAACAAAAGCTAAGTGGATGCAGCTGCTGCATTATGGCAGATCAAGTGCGGATTGTAATAATTTTTATAATCCGAACATGGGTGGTACCGCGGATTTATTCGTCCCATAAAGGTTTTGAAAAAAGCCTCTATGGGACTTTTTTATTTGGTGATTTTTCAGAGCCTCGCAGAGGCATTTTGCGAAGGGGGTTTCTGAATAGTTACGATATTTGTTCGTCCCATAGAAAAAGCAACATTTAAGAAAGCAGAGGAAAGGTTATATGCAGGAAACACACAAGCTGTCCGACAATCTTGCTGCTCTGAAGGAGAAGATTGAGACCGGACTGGAAGGATTGTCCAATTCTAAGGAACTGTATGAGTTCAGAAGCTCTTATCTGGAAGGAAAAAAGAGTAAGATCAGCGAGCTGATGAAGGAAATGAGAAATCTTGCACCAGAAGAGCGTGCAGGATACGGAAAGTCAGTAAACGAGTTAAAGGAGTGGGCGATTGATCGTTTCTCCAAGATGGAAGAAAAAATGAAGCAGTTAGAGTTACAGCGCCGCTATGAGTCTGAAAAAATTGACCTGACACTTCCAGCAGATGAGACTGGCATTGGAAATCTTCATCCGATTACACTTGTTCGCAATCAGTTAATCGATATCTTTGCAGGCATGGGCTTTGAGATCTATGAGGGCGCAGAGATCGAAAATGATTACTATAACTTTACGGCACTGAACACACCGAAGGATCATCCGGCAAGAGATATGCAGGATACTTTCTATCTGTCACCAGAGTTCTTGCTTCGCACACAGACTTCATCAGGTCAGATTCATGTTATGGAGAGCAAGAAGCCGCCGATCAAGATTTTATCTCCAGGAAGAGTATTCCGTTCTGATGATGATGCGACTCATTCTCCAATGTTCCATCAGATGGAGGGACTTGTTGTTGATAAGGGAATTACCCTGTCTGATTTAAAGGGTATGCTTGATCTGTTTGTACAGAAAATTTACGGAGAGGGAACTGTGACCCGTCTTCGTCCGTCTTACTTCCCATTCACAGAGCCGTCTGTAGAGGTTGACTGCAGCTGCTTTGAGTGCGGCGGCAAGGGCTGTAATTTGTGTAAGGGAACTGGCTGGATCGAAATTCTTGGTGCTGGCGTAGTAAATAAGAAAGTCCTTGAAAACTGTGGCATCGATTCCGAAGAATACAGCGGTTTTGCGTTTGGTATCGGTCTTGAGCGTACTGCAATGCTTAAGTATGGTATCAACAACATCAAGATGCTGTTTGGATCGGATCTGCGTGTCCTGAAACAGATTAACGAGAAATAAGAAAGGACGGAAACGAATATGTTAGTACCATTAAGTTGGCTTAAAGAATATGTAGATATTGATGTAACACCGCAGGAGCTTGAAAAAAAGCTGTTTGACGGCGGATTTGAGGTAGAAGAGCTGTATCAGGTTGGTCATGACATCGATAAGATTGTAGTTGGTCTTGTTGAGACTTGTGAGCCGATTCCGGAGACACATCTTCATGTGTGTCAGGTTAATGCAGGTGAGTATGGCACTATGCAGATTTGCTGCGGCGCTGACAATGTACAGGCAGGCGGCAAGTATCCGGTAGCACTTGTTGGTGCAACTGTTTATGCAACAGCGAAGGATCATAAGACAATCGAAGGCGTGATGACAATTAAAAAGGGTAAGCTTCGCGGTTTTGAGTCATACGGTATGCTTTGCTCTGGAACAGAGCTTGGCTTAACAGAGGATCTGTATCCGGGTGCAGGCTACAATGGTTTGTTAGAGATGCCGGCTGATGCACAGCCTGGTGCAGATGTAAAGGCTATCACAGGTCTTGATGACTGGATGTTTGACATCTCATTAACTGCAAACAGACCGGACTGCCAGAGCATCTTAGGAATCGCAAGAGAGGTTTCTGCAATGCTTGAGAAGCCATTAAAGATGCCGTCAACCGATTATACAGAGACTGATGTAAAGAAGGATGGCTTTAAGGTAAGTGTTGAGGCACCAGATCTTTGCCCGCGTTACAGTGCACACTATGTATATGATGTAAAGATGGGTGAGTCTCCGGCATGGATGAAGCGTCGTCTTGCACTTGTTGGTATTGGATCAATCAGTAACATCGTAGATATCACAAACTATGTATTAAAAGAGATTGGACAGCCAATGCATGCATTTGACTGCTCTTACCTTGAGGGCAACGAGATTTGCGTAAGAAGAGCACATGAGGGTGAGAAGATTGTTACACTTGATGAGCAGGAGTACACAATGTCACCAGCTAATCTTGTTATCTGCGACGGCGTAAAGCCAGTTGCATTAGCAGGTGTTATGGGCGGATTAAATTCTGAGATTCGTGACACAACAGAAAGTGTTATGTTTGAGGCTGCTAAGTTTGCAAGAGATAATGTTAGAAAGACTGCAAGAGCACTTGGAAAGTCTTCTGATTCAAGCTCAAGATTCGAGAAGGGTGTGGATGAGTATTCAACTGTTCTTGGTATGAAGCGTGCACTTCATTTAATCGAGGAGCTTGGCTGCGGAAAGGTTTCTTCTACTCATGTAGATGTTAATGTTGGAAACAGCATCGAGCCTCAGCCGATGCAGGTAAGCATCCATAAGGTAAACAGCGTTCTTGGAATTGAGGTTCCGGCAGAGGAGATTGTACGTCTGATGAAGAATTTAAACTTCAATCCGACAGTTGAAGGTGACGTACTGACTCTTCAGGTACCAGCTTACCGTGAGGATATGCTGCCAGAGGGTGAGAATGATGTAGAGCGTTATCCAGATGTGGCAGAGGAAGTAATCCGTATGTATGGTTATGACCATATTAAGTCAACATTTATGCCTTCTGCACAGGTAACAGCAGGCGGATATAACAAAGAGCAGAAGGGCGAGCTTGCATTAAAGCGTACTCTTTGTACTATGGGTGCATATGAGTGTATGCATTACTCATTCTTCTCTCCGTCTGATTTGGATCTTTTGAAGTTCCCGGCTGATGCGAAGGAGCGTTTCGCAATTCAGATCATGAATCCAATCAATATTGATCTGTCATTAATGCGCACCACACTTGCTGCATCAATGCTCAATGCTATTTCAAGAAATGAAAAGCAGGGTATTCTTGATGGAAGACTTTTTGAGGTTGCAAATATCTTTATTCCGAAAAATCTGCCGCTTACCGAGTATCCGGATGAGAGAAAGACTCTCTGCGTTGGTACCTTCGGTGCAAAGGAGTCCTTCTACACAATGAAGGGTATCGCAAACGGAATCGCAGATAGCTTAGACATCGAGTTCACTTATGAGCCAGTACAGAAGTCCTTCCTGCATCCGTATCAGGCAGTAAAGGTATTATGTGAGGGCGAAGAAATTGGTTATTTCGGTAAGGTTGCATACGACATTCAGGACAAGTTAAGCATGCGTGCAAGCGCATATGTTATGGAGCTTGATCTGGAGATTCTGTCCAAGTGGTATGATAAGAAGAGAACCTTCATTCCGCTGCCAAAGTTTGCAGAGGAGAAGCGTGACCTTGCATTCGTAATGGATAAGGCAATCACATGTGGAGAGATCGAGGACTGCATCCGCAAGGAAAATAAGTATGTAAAGGAAATCAAGCTGTTTGATATCTACGAGGGAGGCCAGATTCCGGAAGGAAAGAAGAGTATGGCATTCTCTATCACATTCGTTCCAAAGGATGAGGCATTTGACGATGCACGCGTTCAGAAGTTTGTTGACAAGATCTGTGCAAAATTAAATGAAGAGTACGGCGTAGAGCTGAGAGCGTAAGCAACTAGCAATACAAGATTTAAAATATAGAGACCTCTGCAGGGCTGTAAAAGCTTTGTAGGGGTCTCTTTTTTAAAATTTCCACTTTAACTGTTTGCCAGAAAAATATATAATAACAATTATAAGCAGCGTCTAACTCTGCAGGAATTACAAAGCGCATCTAAAGACACGTAAGACAAGGCATTATAAAAAATGTGATTGACATTGAAATTCTTTCAAATTTTTGTAATATAATAAAAAAATTCTTGTCTATATAGGTGAAGACGTCTTTAAAGGAAAGAAAATAAGCAGAGATGCATGTTAGCATTCTAGAGTCTGGTGATGGTGGAACGATAAAGGAAAACATAGCGAGAGGAGGGATTTTTATGCGTGATCAGGAAATCACAGAGCTATTCTGGGAGCGAAAAGAGCAAGCAGTAACAGAGTCCAACATTCGATACGGCGCGTATTGCCGGCGAATTTCCTATAATATACTGGCAAACAAGGAAGATGTCGAAGAGTGCATGAATGATACCTGGTATCAGGCGTGGAACGCAATTCCTCCGCAGCGCCCATTGTGTTTAAAAGCATTTTTCGGGAAAATTATTCGCAATCTTTCTCTCAATCGTTGGAAGTGGGATCGGGCAGGAAAACGGATTCGACCAGAAGCAATGCTTGTGCTAGATGAATTAGGCGAATGCGTGTCGGGGCGTGAACAGCCAGAGGACGTGGTACTCGCAGAGGAACTCAAAAAAGAAATTAATCGATTTTTGCATGGACTTTCCACTCGTGAACAAGGCATGTTTGTTCAACGATATTTTTATCTGGAGTCAATTAAAAGCATTGCGCGATATCATGGCATTACCGAAAATGCAGTTTCGGTAAATTTAAACCGTGTGCGCAAACAGTTAAAGCAGTATCTCTCAGAAAGGGGGTACCATTTATGAAGAAAGAAGATTTTTTAAAACTTATGGATGGCATCGATGATCGTTTAGTCGAAAAATATGCAATTTCAGACGAGGCAGAGGCAAGACAAAAACAAATTAGGAGACAGAGACGACAGCGATGGCTCAACCGAGTAACAGGGTGTGCAGTTGCAGCGATAATTCTTGGCGTGATTGGTGTTGCAATGCTGTGCGCTTCCTTTGGCATTGTAAGAATGGACAGACAAAGCCAAAAAACTCCAGTATCTCTTGGTGATGGAAGTGATTCTCAAAATAATGAGAATAATGGAGATGAGGAAAAAGAGCTTTTGTTACAGGCATACCTTTCTTATATTGGAGTGGAGGAGCAGGACATTCAGAAAATCCAAAAGATGAACCAACAGATAGAAACAATTATTCTTACAAAAGGGGACAGTGAGCAGCAGTCAGTATCTATTGAAACAGCGGTATATTTTGTGTATACCACAAATCAAGATAAGGTATTAGCAGTGCTTGCAGTTGATCTGCCCGATAAGGCAGTTCAATATGGATGCAGTGAAATCGAGATTGTGGATAACTGGAAGCAATATGAGGTCTCACAGGCGAATGCAGTACTTTATTCAGAGGAGACGCAGGAGTTTCAGTCACTCAGATGTGATACGACGAATGAGTACCAGCTTGTAATTTCAGGTATAAGTAGTGCGAAGGGGAATACTCAAAGCACGTCTCGAATGGTAGTCAGCTTTACGGTTGACAGGACAAGGCGCAGCCTAAATTTAGAGGGGTATCGGGTTCTATTCCACCTGAAAAGTACATTTTTGTGGGTGCTGGCAGCGTGGACCTTGGCCTCAGCTATAGTGATTGCTGCAGCATTGTGGTTCTTAAATCGCTCAGTAAAATTAAAAGAAGGCACAAAAGCAGGTCGCTTCCTGTTTGGTAAAGAAATAGAATATGGAGCAGTCGTAGAAAAGATAGAGAATATTGATCTTTTTAATCCGTCTCAATATATAACGAAAAACGGAGTTGTTAGTCCAGGCTCATCTGGGCGCTACCATGTAGAGTTTCGCTTGCAGGATGATACACATATTGAACTGAGTGTATCGGCTAAGCAGGCAGGAAAATTTGAACTGGGTATGCGCGGAACGCTTGTCCATCGAAGAAATATTCTGATTTCCTTTGTGCCAGAGGATGTGGAAAAATCGGAGTATCATGAAACCAAAAGATAATTAAAATTTCGTCAGCTATACTGCCACTTGTTATTGATCATTCGGTCACATTGGACGATGAATTCAATGACAAGTGGCAGAATGCATGGTATAATGATTTTATTGAGTAAAAATGAGTATTTTAAGGAATAACACATGATATTGAGAGGGAAGGAGTGTCAGCAGAATGGGATATTATGTTAATCCATCAGCAGAAAGTTTTGCGGCGATTGCAAGGAGCAAGACATATGTAGATAAGACTGGGTTAATCGAGTATATGAATACAGTTGTACAGACAGATCGTATGTTAGTCTGCTCAAGCAGACCAAGAAGATTCGGAAAATCATTTGCAGCAAAAATGCTTGCGGCATACTATTCAAGAGGTGCAGATTCAAAAGATATTTTTCAAAATCTGAAAATTGGAAAAGAAACAAAATGCGAGCATCAAAATCAATACGATGTCATTTTTCTTGATATCACGCTTTTTCTTTCGATTGCGGATACTCCGGATCTTGTGGTAAAGGAAATTCAAAAAGATATAATTCAAGAGCTAAAATCAGAGTTTCCAGAAGCAATTCATGATGAAACAGAGTCCTTATTAAAAGCATTGATGCAGATTCACTCAGCTACAAAACGTAAGTTTTTCATCATTATTGATGAGTGGGATGCATTGTTTCGAGAAGCAAAACAGGATACAACTATTCAACGAGAATATATACAGTTGTTGCGCAGCTTATTCAAAAACAATGTGACGCCTCAGATCATCGCAGGTGCGTATATGACAGGTATTTTGCCTATAAAAAAATATGGAACACAGTCAGCTTTAACGGATTTTCGCGAATATACAATGTTAGAGCCAGGACCACTTGCGCCGTTTGTTGGTTTTACACAGGTGGAAGTTAAGAGACTTTGCGAAGAATATCCGCTTGATTTTGATCAGGCTCAGAAATGGTATGATGGATATATATTTGAACAAGCAGGGCATATCTATAGCCCAAATTCGATTATAGAAGCCATTCAAAATAAGAGTTTTGCAAACTATTGGACGCAGACAGAAACTTATGAGTCGCTTATGACATATATTGACTTGAATTTCGATGGACTAAAAGATTCTGTAATTGACATGATCGGAGGAATGCGGTGTAAGGTTGATGTTGGCTCCTTCCAGAATGATATGACCTCTCTTAGGAGTAAGGATGATGTACTGACATTGTTTGTTCATCTGGGATATTTGGCATATGATAGAAAAACGCGGGAAGTATTTATCCCAAATGAAGAGATTCGAGAGGAATTTATTCGTTCAATAAAAAATGGAAGCAGAAAAGAATTGGTTAAGGCAGTAGAATTGTCAGATAAGTTGCTCCGTGCGACAATCAATAAGGATGAGTCAACGGTTGCAGAGATTATAGGAGAGGCACATCAGGCAAATACTTCTCCAAAATTTTACAATAATGAGCAGGCATTACGCAGTGTTGTTATAATGGCATATTTGAGTAGTGTAGATGATTATATCCGTTTTGAAGAATTAGCAAGTGGAAAAGGATATATTGACTTATTATTTTTACCAGCATTGCAATCATCAAAGCCGGCACTTATAATCGAGCTTAAGTGGAATAAGAGTGCAGAAAAAGCAGTACAGCAGGAACAGGATCAGCAGTATTGGAAATTTGCAAAGCAGTTTCGATACAAAGGGAAAATACTGTTAGTCGGAATTAACTATAATTCGAAAACCAAAAAACATACTTGCAAAATTAAAGAAATTGAGTCTTTAGAAAAAAATTAGGGCTAATAGGTACAAAAATGACTAGCAGATTTTATCAATATTGTAAATCGAATATAAAGCAAAAAAAAATCCAAGAAGTATCAATAAAGACTGCTTTTACCTTTCTGGCCAAAGGAAAACATATTGTTTCGTTTGTTGGAGCAGGAGGAAAAAGTTCTCTTATTGACGCAATTGCAAAGTGGAGCAGCAATCAGGGAAAAAAAGTGCTTGTGACGACTACAACTCATATTTTCAGACCGCAGGATGAATTTTTAGCAGATAACAAAAAGCAGCTTAATGAGATTTGGAAGATGGGACATTGGGCGGTGATTGGAGCAACTGAGGAAAAAGATCAGCAAAAATTAAAGATGCCAGATATTGACTGGATGAGACAGGCAATGGAGCTTTCTGACCTTGTACTTATTGAGGCTGATGGCTCAAAGCGTTTGCCGTGTAAAGTGCCAGTTGATCATGAGCCTGTACTTTTGCCAGAGTCAGATATAGTGGTGGCTGTTTTGGGGCTTTCAGCCTTAGGGCGTTCACTTAAAGAGTGCTGTTTTCGACTGGAAAAAGCAAAAAAGCTATTGTCAGCGGATGAAAATCATTTATTGATAGAAAAAGATATGGCAGCGATTTTATTATCTGATCAGGGGCTGCGAAAAGATGTAGGAGACAGAAGATACATTGCCGTCTTAAACCAGTGTGATGACAGTATTGTGCGAGAAAGTGCAGAACAGATTGGAGAAATGTTAATCAATTCAACCAGACAGAATAGTGAAACTATAGAAAAAATAGTATTTGCAAAACTGCAGTGAATATGGCAAACTAGTCAATAGACTATAAACCATTTTTGGGGGAGATATAAACGATGAGTGGATTTACACATTTTGATCAAAAAGGAAATGCCGTGATGGTGGATGTGCATGAAAAGGCAGATACATATCGGGTAGCTGTTGCTACGGGAACAATCACTGTGAATGAGGAAGTTTTTCAGGCTATTACTAATCATACGGCAAAAAAAGGTGATGTGCTTGGAATAGCCAGAATTGCAGGCATTATGGGTGCGAAAAAAAATTCAGAGCTGATTCCGTTGTGCCACATTATTGCATTGACAGACTGCGAGATTTCTTTTGAGTTAGATGAAAAGCATCGCCAAATTAAGGCAACATGTAAGACCTCCTGTATCGGAAAAACAGGAGTGGAGATGGAAGCTATGACGGGCGTTAGTGTTGCACTGCTGACAATTTATGATATGTGCAAAGCTATGGATCGCGGCATGGAAATATCAGGGATTCATCTAGTGGAAAAATCTGGCGGCAAAAGCGGTCATTATAAAGCTGAAAAATAAGCAGCGATAAAAAAGCAAATTAGAAAGGCACTGCAATGGAACAAAAAAAACATAATCAAAAATATAGAGTAGGAATTGTAACTCTTAGTGATAAAGGTTTTAAAGGCGAGCGAGAGGATTTAAGCGGTCCAAAGATCAAGTCACTTCTTCCTACAGAAAAGTATGAAGTGGTATCATATTGCATTTTACCAGATGATCAAAATGTAATCGAAAAAGAGCTTTGTCGATTAGCAGATGAAGAACAATGTGCTCTTGTACTGACAACAGGCGGCACTGGTTTTTCTAAAAGAGATGTGACACCAGAGGCAACGCTTGCTGTGGCTGATCGTAATGCACCGGGAATTGCAGAGGCAATACGCGCCTATAGCTTGACTATCACACCGCGCGCCATGTTAAGTCGTGGAGCTAGTGTTATTCGTAAGCAGACGCTTATTGTGAATCTGCCGGGAAGCCCAAAGGCAGTTGAGGAGAGTCTTACTTACATATTGGATTCAATGTCTCATGGACTTGATATTCTTTTAGGAACAGCATTTGAATGTGCCAGAAAATAAAGAAAGTGTGCCAATATGAGTGAAAAAGAAATTATATTTTGCAAAAGCGGCGGCTGTACGGCAAAGCTTGGAGCTGGTGTGCTGGAGCATATTTTGGAACGACTTCCAAAAGGACAAAAAGATGAAAATCTGCTTGTAGGCTATGACAGCAGTGATGATGCGGCAGTTTATAAGCTTAATGATTATCAGGCATTTGTGCAGACACTAGATTTTTTTCCGCCTATGGTGGAAGATCCTTACCTGTTTGGACAGATAGCAGCAACAAATGCTTTAAGTGATATATATGCTATGGGCGGTGATGTAAAAACTGCACTAAATATCGTCTGCTTTCCTGAATCAATGGATTTAAATATACTTGGAAAGATTCTTCAGGGCGGTGCAGAGAAGGTACAGGAAGCAGGCGGAAGTCTCGCCGGCGGCCATTCAATTGCTGACAGTGATGTTAAATATGGATTGTCAGTTACGGGTGTAGTTAATCCGAAAAAAATCTGGAAAAACAATGGTGCAAAATCT
>CAUCWU010000008.1 GCA_958446555.1 uncultured Lachnospiraceae bacterium
ATCACCTACAAACAAGAAGACTTCCCAGCTGGAATCGGTGTCTATGATCTTGAGTGTGGCCATTTTGCTGAGCCTAAGCCGTTTGTATGGCAGTCAGATGACCGACTTGAGGACAATATTACCTGGTGTATTGTTCAAAATCCAAAGTATAAGCCAGCCAAAAAGATTATTGAGCAGCTGTGTGATATCGTCTCCAAAAACGGAAATCTGTTGTTAAACATCGGACCTCAGGCAGACGGTTCCTTCCATCCAGATGCCAAAAAGCAACTCTATGCAGTTGGTGACTGGCTCAAGGTAAACGGAGAGGCCATCTACGGCTCTCGTCCATTTACAGTTGCCGCTGAGGGACCTGCCGCGCAAAAGGATGAAAATTTCGATATTGATAAGCTCCACGAACAGATCAAAAACGGCGATGCTGCAGATGTGCGCGGCAATGAGCTTGGAGAGCGCGATTTTCGCTTTACCACAAACAATGGCAATCTGTATGTCATTGCAATGGGATGGCCGGCTGACGGTGCCTTAAAAATCCATACACTTCGAAAAAATGGTGAGTTATCTTCTATTCCTTCTGTCTCCTTGGTTGGATCTGACACGCCACTTTCTTTCGAGCAGACAGACGAAGCTCTTTTGGTTCAGCTACCAAATAAAGAGCCTGCGAAACTAGCTTTTGTACTAAAAATTCCGATGGCATAAAAAAATGGAGGGAATCATGAGTGAGATTATAAATGAATCAACAAAAAAAGAAACGGTTATCCTGTTTCAGGGTGACTCCATCACAGACGGAAAACGACTTCGCGGAAAGGAAAACGAGTGGGATCTTAACCACCAGATGGGACACGGCTATGCCTTTGTCGTCAATGCACTGTTAGGCTCCCGCTATCCAGAGCGCAATTTAAAATTTATCAACCGGGGCATCTCTGGAAACCGTGTTGCTGATCTGTATGGTCGCTGGAAAGAGGATACGCTAAACCTGCATCCAGATGTGTTAAGCATCTTAGTCGGAATCAATGACTGCGGAAGCACCATCTACGAGGATGCTGGTTCAGATCCTGACCGCTTTGAAAAGATCTATCAGCTTTTAATTGATGAAGCCAAAGAGCAAAATCCAGACCTTCTTCTTGTTTTATGTGAACCTTTTTTATTACCTGTCGGTGAGAGAAAAGAGCATTTCAAGGAATGGAATGATTTAATGAAACCTCTTCAGGAAAAGACAAGACTTCTTGCCGAGCGAAACAAAACCATTTTTGTCCCTCTTCAGGGCAAATTCAATCAGCTTTGTGAGATTCGCGAGCCTGACTACTGGGTATGGGATGGTGTCCATCCAACCGTATGTGGACATCAAATTCTCGCCGATGAATGGATGAAGGCTGTGTGTCCAAGACTAGGTCTTGGTCTGTAAGTAAATATCCATATAAAAAGAGGATGCCGTTTGACATCCTCTCTTTTCGATATTTTTATTTAATTATTCTACCATTACTGTACAAAATTTCTCAATTCTGTTTTCTTGGCAGTGTACCCATAATTTTTCTTGCCTCGTCTGGTGTTGCAGTCTCTAAGCCCATTGCATGGATCAACTCTACCAAGCGCGCAACAACCTCATGATTTTGTGTTGCCTCTTTTCCTGGTGCCAGATAAGCACTGTCCTCAAATCCAATTCGAACAATACTTGCGCCCATTGCAATTGCTGCCGCCAAAAACTCCCAATTGTCACGGCCGTAATGGGTTACGCCCCACTTTGCATCTGCTGGTACAGCCGAGCGAAATGCCTGCAGGCAGGTGATATCTGGCTGCATACCACCCTTATGACCAAATACTAGATTATAAAATACAGGTGTACGATAAGCTGTATTCTGCTTGCTTCTCTCAATGTTATAAATCATTCCGATATCAAATACTTCAACCTCCGGGATGATTCCTCTGTCATAGGAAGCCTTTGCACAATAATCAATCTGATCAAATGTATTGATATAAACAGCATCACCAAGATTGGTTGTTCCACCATTTAATGAAGAACTCTCTACTCTCCAATAATCAAGTGGATTGCATCTTTCTTCAATGGTCAAATCCGATACACCACCAGTCGATGCCTGTACAACCACATCGGTTCTCTTCAAAATTTCTTCAAATTCAGCGATAAATTCGGTGGTATCCGGTGTCAATGATCCATCTGGGCGACGACAGTGCAAATGACACATTGCTGCGCCAGCCTCAACACAGCGCTTTACATCCTCTGCCAATGCCACACGGTCAATCGGTGTTCCTGCCTTGACCGGAGCCAGTGAAATAATTACTTTTCTCATCTGTTTAAAACCTCCACAATTTTTCGAAGTGTATCCTCATCGCCAACATTTCCTGGGAAAATAATATAGGACATTCCCGGGAAACGGCTCTCCTCTCCAATTTTCCAGACCGGAATTCCCGGCTGAACCTGACCTAACACGCGCGCTTTTTTCACAGCTAACGCAATGGTTCCGACATCACTTGATGTAATTCCACCCTTTGCAATCAAAAAGCGCGGGCGCTTCGCTAAGCGGCTTACAACACTGGTAAGCGCGTCTGAAATGCGAACCGAAATTGCCAGTAACTGCTCCGGTGTTTGATCACTCAAGTCAATCACGGTGCGGCTGGTATAGACAACTGCTGTCTTTCCATTCGCCATCGCTGTTTCTGCAAGACTTGCACAGGTGGCTGCTTCTTTTTCAAGACCGCCTTCATTCTTCCACTCTGCCACATGAAATTCGATCCACTCAAGTGGACAGTTTGATTCCTTTAAGCATTCTAGCTGTCTTGTCGTTTTCTTTACATGGGACCCTACCAAAACCATTCCACCCGGAAGATATGTTTGATCATTCGGGTTGTATTCTTTTGTCAGTTCCTCTTTTGTTAAAAGTGGACGATTCGAGATATTGCCAAATACCTTTGGCACAGCAGCGGCACTTCGAATCAAATAATTTTTGCCTTTCTTCATCAGACGCATCAGGACAATCGCAAATGCCTTCACATCTGCCTCCTCGATTGCATCTGCGACAATCCAGGTGTACCCCTTTCTATTTGAAAGCTCGGCTTCAATCTCGTCAAACTGTAACTTGCGAAGCTTTTCTAGGCTGACAAGTGCCACCTCTTCTGCCTTCACCTTGCCATCACTTTTTTCTTCTATATAATTTGGCAAAAATGAATGCTCATAGCCAAAGGTTTTGTCCTTTGCAAATTCAGTCATTCCTGCCGGAATAAGTGTATCCTTCTCTGTCACATAATGCACACCATTTACCGTGAAGCGGCCGCCTTCCTTAAAGAATGGGCATAACACCTCTCCGTCAAACTGCAGACCTAATTTGGACTCTAATGTATTTTTCAGTATCTGTGTCTCAAGCGGATAATGTCCACGAAGAGTGGAATCCCCGCGTGAAATCATCAAAAACTTGGCATCCGTCTCTTTGCCTGCCTCGGCTGCATTTTCTGCAATCTCGGTATGAACCTGTGTGGTCTTTTGTGCCGAAAAGCTTCTTGAATTGGTCAGCACAAAGAAAAGCTTTTCTGGTGAGGAAAGCCCATTTTTTAGGCTTTCCTTTGTCCAATCGGTATAGACATCCACATCATGCACGGTCTGAATTCCGGTCGGATCATCGTCTAACACAATCACTTTCTTTGTGAAATCCTGATATTCCTTTTCAAACAACTCATCAATCTTTTTTCTAGCATCTGGATCCACAAAAAGAGCTTCACACTGCAAAAAAAGCGATGCCTTTTCCTTTTTTTCCTGTTCCTCTATCTTGTTAATCATCTCTTTCTCCTGTGCTTATTCCTTGACAGTTCGCCAAGCAAGTGGCATCCAAATCATCATCTCACCGCGTCCTCTGTTGTCCCACGCATAGTACGGGATCATGCGGACAGGCACTGCCTTTACGTTCTCAGGCTCTAACTGCTGATACAATGCATCTCTCTCAAAGCTTTCCGGCTGATGACAAATCTGAAGCATCGTTCCCTCTAATGCCTGAATTTTGCGTCCCTCGATCTCATATTCAACTGGCTCAAAACCTGGATCGAGCGGCATCAAAAGATCCTCTAAGTATTCCACATTGACATCTGGAGATTCCATACAGTAGACAAATGGTCCATACTCTACTGCTACCTGATTTCGATCTTCCTCAATCAGTCCATGTCCTCTTGTGAGTCTCGGCTTCATCTCAAGCTTTAGACAAATGCAGGCATTCTTTGGATCTGTCACCTCGATTGTCTGATAGGTTCCCGCATGCTTTTTGGTAAGACGAATTGCATTGTTTCCGTTTACTAGGACACCTGCTGTTGCCCATGATGGAATACGAAGATGAAGCAAGAAAGGAATCTCATTACTTTCTTCCACTTCAAATGCAATCGTTCCATTCGACGGATACTGTGTCTTTTGAACAAGTGTAAAGTTTGCACCATTTTCCAGTTTGAAGTGCGCTTTATTTGCTCCGTACAGACCAGTCCACACGCCATCCTTATCAACTGCATAGGCATATTCTGCCGACTCTGCAATGGTTCTAGCAAGATTGGGTGGGCAGCAATAGCTTAAAATATACTCGGTTCTCTCCTGTCCCCATACAAGCTCATATGGAAGCTCTTTCGCCCTACGAAGCATATTTTCATAGAAGAAGCGCTTTCCATCCATGCTAATGCCAGCCAGATTTACATTTAACATCATGCGCTCTAGCATATCCATATACTCGGCTTTGGGATCGATGCAGAACATACGCCATGCCCAGAACACACCTCCAAGCGATGCACAGGTTTCATTGTAGGCTGTCACATTCGGAAGCTGATACTCATAGCCATATGCCTGATGAACAAGCTGATGATGGAAGAAATTTCCATACGGAGAGGCGCCATTATACAGAGCACCACAGCCACCTGTCAGATACATTTTCTGTGTTACTAAATGATGCCATACAGATTCCAATACCGTCTTATAGTCTTCATCCGTATCTTCCATATACAGATCAGCCACACCCGCATACAAATAGTTAGCGCGCACAGCATGTCCCACAATTTTTCTATGTTCTTTTAATGGAATACGGTCCTGATTGTCATCTAATCCCTCTTTTACCGAGTCGCGAAGTTCAACTGCCAGCTTTGCCAAATCTAAATATTCTTTCTTTCCAGTGGTGCGGTACAGTTCAATCAGACCCATATAGTGGGACGGGCAAACTGCTGTTTTTACCTCACCTGTACGAGCTGCCTCCTCGTAGAGATTCTTTAAATAGCCGGCTGCTCTTTCTGCCACCTTCAAAAAGCTGTCCCTTCCTGTCAGACGATAATACAGGCAGGCTGACGTGAACATATGTCCCATATTATAGACTTCAAAATCATTGATGTCGCCCTGACGGGATACACCATTTCCCTGTCTCTCACCGATGATCTGCTTTGTTGAAAGATAACCGTCCGGCTGCTGTGCCCTTGAAAACAGCGCAATATAATCTTCTAGCTGATCCAACAATTTCTGATTGTTTGTCTTTACTGCCGTATAGACAGCTGACTCCATCCATTTATAAAAATCGCCATCGCCAAATACAGTTCCGTCAAACTCACCGTCTGCCTCACCTGCTGCGATTTTGAAATTTTCCACTACATGGCTAATCTCTTTGCTCTCAAACATATGCTGCAAATGAGAAACTGTTACATCGGCACAGGTGTCAAAGCGCTCTTTATAAACGCCTCCTGTCCACTCGACATCATTGTAGGAGATAGAAGAAACCTTCGCTCCCGGTGATTTTCTTGTATCTGTAATCATGCCAACATTCCTTTCTCCTGCAATGCTTTTTTCAATTCAATCGCACCAAAACGCGGACTAGAGAGAACCGGGATGCCATATGCTTCATGGAGATCTTCCTCGACATAGGCCATAGATCCCTGTGCAAGTACAATCACATCAACATCATCCTTGATCTTTCCTGCTGCCTCTAACAAGAGCTTACGAAACTCTTCCTGATTTAAGCCAAATGCACCGTCAATCAATCCGTCTACAAGCTCGACATGCTTTCCCATTGCTCTTGCGACACGAGAAATGGTGTTTTTCGTCGGCTCCAGTGTTGTTGCCAATGTTGCAAGCACACCTACTCTCTTTCCAAGACGAGCTGCTTCCCTGCACATTTCCTCATCAATGCGGACAATCTGAACACCAATGTAGGCTGCTGCTGTCTGTACAGAATCGGCAACCTCACCTACTGATGAACAGATATTTAAAATGGCATCTGCTCCCTGTGCAACTGCCTCCATATACATGCCAATCAGACGGGCTGCTGCTGTTTTGGTTACATAGCCTGCCTCACGAACCTCTGCCAAAATGCTTGGGTCCTGCAGACTGATGATCTCTGCATCTGTTCCGATATTCTTTGTTACCTCTTTCTCCACAAGTTCAATTAACTCCGGTGTTGTACTTGTATAAACCAATGCTGCTTTCATAGTAATATCCTCCATTTTCTATTCGTAATTTTATTATAAATTTTTTCTTCTAAAAAGAATATAGAATTGCTTCAACGGTCTATGTAAAAATCTTTGTTTTTCTTCATTAGTTCTTCCATTGACGCTTGCTATTTTGCCATGCTACAATTGCTATTAATTATTATTAATTGCAACTATTACAAACAATTATAATCAATAACATTTTTTGTTTTGAACGATTTTGAGAAAGGCTGGTACAAAAATGGTAGAACACAAAATCACAAAAGAGCAAATGCAACACGTCTATGACGCAATGAAAACACCAATCAAATATGGCCCTGTACTTTTCGAGGAGGGCGCAAATATCGACTGCCCTAATATTTTTAGGCGGCCTGATGGCACCTTTGCAATGGCCTATGCAAAACATGTTCCAGGTGCCGAGCGCGAGGGTTATGAAACCTGGCTTGCAACTTCAAATGATCTGCTCCACTGGACACCGGTTGGAAAACTGCTTGCCCATACAGAATCTGGTTGGGACTGTCTGCAGGCAGATGGAAGCATCTGTCTTCTTGATACCGACTGGGACGGTGACCACAGTGTCCACACTTGGGACAATAAATATTGGATGACTTATATCGGCGGCTGCCTGCCAGGCTATGAACCCGACCCACTAAAAATGGGCATTGCCTGGTCTGACACATTGACACCTGGAAGCTTTACAAGACTTCCTGATCCCATTTTAACCAATACCGATTCCGATGTTCGCCCATTTGAGACGACCACACTCTATAAGAGCAATGTCATTTTCGATTCAGACGAGTCACTTGGCTGGCCATTTGTTATGTTTTACAATGCCAAGGCTGGCCGTTTTGGCATTGAGAAAATCGGAATGGCTGTCAGCCGCGATATGATTCACTGGAAGCGTTTTGGAGAAAACTGTGTCGTTGAAAATGAAATCGAAGACCGCTGGAACATTGCTGGTGATCCGCAAGTGATCCGCTTTGAGGATCTCTGGGTCATGCACTATTTTGTTGCCCGCGATGGAATGGCCTATGACACATTTGCCTGCTCGAAAGACCTTGTCCACTGGACAAAATGGGACGGTGAGCCTCTCGTAAAGCCAACAGAAGGTTACGACAAATTGTTTGCCCATAAGCCATATGTCTTACAACATAATGGCACCGTCTACCACTTCTACTGTGCTGTCGGTGATCAAGGCCGCGGCATTGCAGTTGCAACCTCACGCTAAGTTTTCTTTTTTTAAACCCCTTAAAACAGTTCTTTGATTCGTGTCTGTTTTAAGGGGCTTTTTTGACTATTTTTTTACTTCAATGTAATCTTCTTTTTATAGAAGGACAGAACTGGAAGGAATGTCACCTCATCTACCGGCGGCTGCTTGATTGGATCTGCCTGCCATGCAAAAGAAAGCTCTGCCTCATCTGCTACTTCTCTCGCAAGCTCTAGATACAGATGATTTTTGTTCTCTCGATTTCCTCTGATATGAAGAATTTCAACCTCACCATCCTGATCGGTCAATGTAAAACCACTGTCTTTTCCAACTGCTGAGTAAACCAAAAAGCAATTCTTCACATGCTCAAATGTAAGCTTTAACCAGATCTTGCTTCCCTCTAACTGGAATGCCTTTTGCTCTGCCTCATCTGTCCGCTCGATCGTTACTAATTTCGGTGGCTGATACTCCTCTGCCCCGTTTAACACCTCTGCACACTGCTTTGCCAGCTTCTCGCCAAGTGCCACATTTGCCTGAGCTGTATTGTGAATGCCATCGCACAGACTTAAATTTGTTGTGGTCAAAATGGACACACCTGGAATTTTCTCAGCAGCTTTTGCCTGCGCATCGCGAACCATTCCCCAGCACTCATCGTTGATACCGTTAATCTGACGATTTAACTGCATCGTAAATACCGGGATCTGATAGCCAAGCTCGGCTCTGACTGCCTCCACATAGTCACGAAAATGCTCAAAGTACTGAGCTGCTGGTTCTGGATTGGTGTCTGAACAGCCCTGGTACCACAAAATTCCAGCATAATGTCCGCCTGTCTGGTGAATTTTATCAATCATGTTTTGATACAGATCACCATCCTTTGGATTCCATCTCTCCATTGGAGAGCCTCCAAGTGAAGTCTGAATCAAGCCAACCGGCATTCCTGTCATCTTTGCATAGGTCTTTCCAAAAGAAAGATATGGAGAGACACCAGGCACACCCATCTCCTCATTTGCCAGTGAGCCGGCAAATGTACTCTCATTCATCGGATGGCTTGCAATATCCCAACGACTTCTGTTTCGATATAAGTGTACATCCATGCTTGGTGCATCTGCACAGAAATCACGGCTGTATCCGGCTGAATTGGACTGTCCGGCAATGATAAACAAGTTTCCAACACCAAGGTGAAGCACACAATCTCCTCTGTATAACCAAGTCAGATCTGGAATGGTACTCTTTGTCTCCAGACTGGTATCAATTCGATATGGACCTCCTGCCGGAAGTGTCAGCGTAATATCAAATGTTCCGCGAAACTGGTCATCGCAAGTAAAATGATCGGCTTTTGTCCACGGAATCACGGTCATATTGTCATCTTCTCTCATGACACGCGCAATCGGTGTGACATGATCGACTCCTACCTGTATTGCCGCCGGATGTACCTGAAAGCTTCCCTTTAATGTTACCGTGGCCTTTTTGTCTGTCTGCTGCAAAATCTCCCAGTCAGACGGGGCTGATGTCAATGTAATTCCATGCATTTTTTTCAATCCTTTCCTGCCATTTTGTTATGGCAAAGTACCGACTTTACTGCTTCTTTCCAGCCTGCATATTTTTGAGTTCGTTTTTTATCTTCCATAGAAGGCTTATAAGCAGTTCTCTTTAATTTTGTAAAAATCGTTTCATCCCACAGTCCAAGGCGAAGTCCTGCCGCATATGCCGGACCGATTGCCGATAGCTCCTCTGCATCCGGCACCATCACATCAGCAGTTAACAGATCACTTTGAAACTGCATCAAATACGCATTTCTAGTCGGACCACCATCTACACACAACTGTCCAATACAAATTTTAGAATCCTCAGACATGGCTTTTACAACATCTGTAATCTGATAAGCAATACACTCAAGTGCTGCTCTTACAAGCTCTGCCTTTCTGGTTGTCCTGCTCATTCCGACAATTGTTGCTCTCGCGTCACTGTCCCAGTATGGTGCACCCAGTCCGCTAAATGCCGGCACCAAATACAGTCCATCCTCTTTTACTGCCTTATTCGCAAGCGCCTCTGTCTCAGCCGCCGACGAGATCAATTCCAAATCATCCTTGAGCCATGTGATTACGGCACCTGTATAATTTAAATTTCCCTCCAACACATAGTTGACATGTCCGACTATTTTCCAGGCAAGCGATGTCACAACACCATGCGTACTTAAAATCGGCTTTTCTCCAATATTCATCATAATCGAAGAGCCGGTACCGTAGGTTGCCTTAATTTTACCCGGCTGTAAACATCCCTGTCCAAACAAAGCGCCATGAGAATCGCCCATTACACTGTGAATTGGCACCTTTTTTGGCAAAATTCCATCAAAATCGGTTTCACCAAATACCCCATCGGAGTCTGTCACCTCTGCCATATTTTCCGGATCAATTCCAAATAGATGGCATAGCTGTTCATCCCATTTTAATTCAAAAATGTTAAACAGCTGCGTTCTTGATGCATTGGAATAATCGGTTCGATATTCCTTTCCACCTGTCAGCTTGTAGACAAGCCAACTGTCCATGGTTCCGTGGCAAATTTCATGCTTGCCTGCTGCCTCTTTCGCTCCCTCTTCATTTTCTAGAATCCATGCAAGCTTTGCAGCTGGAAAATACGGTGATAGCTTCATTCCCGTCTTTTTTTGTATCGCATCTGCCATCAGCACGATGGACTCTCGCTCGCAAATCTTTGTTGCTCTCGCACACTGCCATACCACTGCATTTCCGTATGGCTTGCCAGTGATTTTATTCCATGCAACTGTAGTCTCTCGCTGATTACTAATTCCTACACCAACCACACAGTTTGCATCAATTCCTTCTAGAAGCTTGGAAACGACAGTAAGCACATTTCGATAGATCTCCTCTGGATCATGGGAAACCCATCCCTTCTCATTGACAATCTGTCTGTGAGCACAGTCAGTTCGACGCACAATCGTTCCTGTCTCATCAAACAAAAGTGCCTTTGTTCCCTGCGTACTCTG
Source organism: uncultured Lachnospiraceae bacterium (assembly GCA_958446555.1). GTDB lineage: Bacteria > Bacillota > Clostridia > Lachnospirales > Lachnospiraceae > Anthropogastromicrobium. The sequence continues at coordinate 10,650 of CAUCWU010000008.1, forward strand.
GTCAATGCTGATTATATATGCTGCCATTCATTTATCCTTTCAATGCCTCTGCTGCTTTCTTTGCAATTCCCTGTGCATTCAGTCCATAATAATCAAATACTTCTTTTGAGGTTCCTGTGATCACCGGTGCATCCGGAAGTGCCATATTGATCACCTTTCTCGGACAATTCTCACCGACAACCTGTGCCACCATAGAGCCTAGACCTCCAAACGGTGCATGCTCTTCTGCAGTGATCACCACTTTCGCATTCTTTGCTGCCTTGATCACGCCATCCTTGTCAAGTGGCTTCACACAGTACATATCAAGGACACTTGCCGAAATTCCCTGCTCTTTCAAAACCTCTGCTGCCTCTACTGCCGGGCGAACCATCTCGCCACATGCAATAATTGCAACATCCGTCCCTTCCTTTAACACAGTTGCCTTGTCCATCTCAAACGGACAATTTTCTTCTGTATAAATATCTTCAACCGGATTTCTTCCGACACGGATATAGGCTGGCTTCTGATCCTCTAATAAGCCTTGAATCAGCTTTTTTGTCTGATGGCGATCGCTTGGCAGATAGACACGCATGTTTGGAATTGCTGCCATCGCTGCAATGTCCTGTGCCGAATGATGGCTCATTCCCAGTGCACCGTAGCTGACACCGCCACTGATTCCGATCAGTGTCACATTTGTATTTGAATAGGCAACATCAATCTTTGCCTGCTCATAGCTTCTTGTTGACAAAAAGCAAGCCGGAGAGCATGCAAATGTCTTTTTTCCGCATTTGGCAAGTCCTGCCGAAATACTGACCAGATTCTGCTCTGCAATACCAGTCTCCACAAACTGCTCTGGAAATGCATCGGCAAATGGGGTCATCGATGCGGAACCTCTTGAGTCACTGCAAAGCACAACAATGTCCTTATCGTCCTTTGCTCTATCCATCAATACTTCACAGATTGCCTGTCTATTTGGAATCTTATTCATGAAGAAGTGCCTCCTTTCGCTTTGCAAAATCTGCTATGATCTGATCATATTCTTCCTGTGTTGGAACCTTATGATGCCAATTTGCCTTATTCTCCATCACGCTTGATCCGAATCCCTTGATTGTGTTTGCAATCACTGCAGTCGGCTGTCCCTTCACGGTCTTCGCCTCCTCAAATGCTGCATTTAACTGATCCAGATCATTTCCATCTGTTACTTCAATCACATGCCAGCCGAATGCACGAATGCGCTCTGCCAACTTTTCATGCCCCATCACATCCTCAGTATTTCCAGAGATCTGAAGATGATTTCGGTCAATGACTGCACACAGATTATCTAACTGATACTGATGACCTGCCATGAAGCCTTCCCATACAGACCCCTCTGCCAGCTCACCATCACCCATTACCGTATAAACGCGGTAGGATCTTTTATCCATCTTTCCTGCAAGTGCCATTCCAACACAGACCGGAAGTCCATGTCCTAACGATCCAGAGTTCATCTCAATGCCTGGAAGCTTGTTGTTTGGATGTCCAATATATTTGGAACCAAATTTCGAGAAATTTGCCTTTACATCTTCCAGATCCAAAAAGCCTTTTGCAGCAAGCACTGCATAGTAAGCCTCAACCGAATGCCCCTTGCTTAACACAAAGCGGTCTCGATCTGGATCCTCTAAACGATCCGGTGACACATTCATCTGGCAAAAATACAGACTAATCAAAATGTCCATCACACTCATATCGCCGCCGATATGGCCACCTTTTCCGGCAACAATAATATCAACTGCATCTTTTCGTAAATCAAAAGCCTTTGCTTTTAAATTTTCCATTCTCATTCACCTCTTAAATATGCTTTTACATCCTCTTCAATCGGATCATACAAATCTGGTGTGATTCCCATATACTTGCATGCCTCATAAAGTCTTGCTACAACATCCTTATGAATTCCTACACAGTGATGAATATAAGGTCCCTCTACGATTTTTGCTTCCAGTCTCTTAATATTTTCAACCTCAACCCACAGATAGGTTCCCATTCCTTTTGGTCCATCAACACCCTTTGCTTTTCCTAACAGCATTGAGTAGTTTCCGTTATCTCCATCAAAGCGGGCAAGTGTCACCTCTCCATGCTTTGCCTCTGCTGTGATGCTTCCTGGATGAGAGAATGCAAGTGGATAAGTCAGCTTTGGCTTTTCCTTTGCAACTGAAATTGGCCATGGTCCACAGTGCTGTAACAGTTCTCCGTTTGCAATGTCTGGATGGCGAATCGTCCAATCTGCAAAGAAGCTTCTGGTATCATCGAGTGCTGCTGCCTCAACCAAAAGTGCTGTGATTGCACCGTGAATATCGGTCTCACATACAACCGGAATGCCCTCTTCATTTAACAGCGCATTTGCTGCACATGGCATAATGCCAATTTCCTTTTGTAGCTGATTCCAGCACTGAATTGCAGCTGCCTGGCATCCATACTTTTGGATCAAATTCTTCATTGCAACCTTCAAAGCAGCAACATTTTCAAGCTCATTTTCCTTGATGCAAATCTCCATGTTCTCACGGCAATACTGCATAACCTTTGCTACTTCTTCTCCCTGCTCTTTTGCCTTTTTCATCTCATCGGTAAGCTCTGGCATTGGAATTGGTGTCAACTGAATATTAAACTTTTCCAACAACTCACCTTCATTGCACATTGTTGACCAGAATTCATATGGTCTTGTTGAAATCTGAAGAATTCTCATATTGCGGAAGGTCTTTACTACATTACAGACTGCCAAAAAGTCACGGATTCCACGCTCAAATACCGGATCATTCAGACGGCAGTTTGTCAGGTAAGTAAACGGAACCTGAAATCTTCTGAGTACCTTTCCAGTTGCAAACAGTCCACACTGGGTATCACGAAGGCGCACACCATTCTCATCTGGTCTCTCATCAAGAGGTCCCCAAAGCAGTACTGGCACATTCAACTCCTTTGCCAATCTTGCACACTCAAACTCGGTTCCAAAATTGCAGTGAGCAAGTAACAGTCCATCAATCTTCTCTCTTTTAAATTTCTCTGCAATTTTCTTTCTTCCCTCTTCGTCATACAGAAGGCCCTCATCATTTACATCTGTAATGTCAACAAAATCAACACCTAGTTCACGCAGTCTGTCTGCGGTCAGTCCACGATATTTTACTGCATCTGGTGCACTAAAGATACTTCTTCTTGTCGGCGCATAGCCAAGCTTTATAGTTGCCATTTTATTCCTCCTTATTTGCAAACTCTGTTTTGCCAAATCTTGTCGCTTGGGATCATTTTTGATCTTTGGATTTTATTATCAGTTTCTGACTTTAGTATATTGGTGTTTCAACTTTATTCCAATAAATAATAAAGTGTTTTTCACTTTATTTTTACTTTATTTCAATGAAATCACTTGTGTATTTTTCCCATTTCACTTACACTAATCATAAGAAATTAAGGAGGTATCCTATGTCTATCACCGCCAAAGAACTTGCAAAAAAGCTTGGTCTTTCTCAGACAGCCGTCTCAATGGCGCTCAACAATAAATCCGGTGTCAGCACAGAAACACGCCGCATTGTAGTTGAGGCCGCTGAAAAATACGGCTATGACTTTACAAGACTTTCTCTCAAAAAAAATAAAGCTGGCAGCATCTACGCTGTCAGCTATCGCTCCCACAATGCGATTCTATCATACTCACCCATTTTTGATACCATGGTTGAGGGGATGGAATCGGTCATTCAAAAGGAACATTATAAGTTAAAGGTTGTCAATTTCTATGAAAAGCGTGATAATCTAGAACATTATCTGGAGGATTTGCGCACAACCGACTGTGTCGGCATCCTTCTTTTTGGAACTGAAATGCGCGAAGAGGTTGTCCGCCCTTTTTTGCAGCTTCCCTTCCCAGTTGTCATACTCGATGCCTATTTCGAAGGACTTGACTGCACCTATGTTTTGCCAAACAACCGTCAAGGAGCCTATCTTGCCACCGACTATTTGATCAGCAGACGATTAAAACAGCCTGGCTATCTTCAATCCTCCTATCCACTTCGAAATTTTTCGGAGCGTCAGGAGGGCTTTTACCGGGCTGTTCAAGATAACGGTATGTCTCGTTCTCGCTGTATTATTCATCAGCTATCGCCTACAATTGACGGTGCCATGGCAGATATGCTTGCTGTCATTGACCGCTCAGACACGCTTGCAGACTGCTATTTTGCAGACAACGATTTGATTGCAATCGGTACAATCAAGGCGCTGAAGCTGAGAAATTATCGGGTGCCGGAAGACATTGCAGTCGTCGGCTTTGACAACATTTCCGAGAGTCGCATTGTCGATCCTGCTCTAACCACAATTGCAGTTCCCCGTCACTATATGGGACAGGTTGCTGCCCGTGAGCTGATTTCACAGATTGAAGAGCCGAGACTTCACACCTGTAAAATTGAGGTGTCGGCAAAGCTTGTGAAGCGGTTTTCTGTGTAAAAATGATAGCTAATTTCTACAGAAGTGATTTCATAACTTCTTCTACATATTCTAGCCGGTTGCATCTCCACGCATCTGCCCCACAAAAGACAAGTCCATTGTCGGCATCTCCTGTCACGGAGGTGATTAGTGCATCTGTAATACAATATGGAATCTCATTTGGCTTACAATTTTTCAGACAACCTCTGCATGTTTTCGGTGGTATTTTTTCACCGGACATAATCGTATCCGAAAATAGATTTCTCACAGCACGGCCTGGCAATCCTACTGGACTTTTCACCAAAATGATATCTTCTTTTTTGGAATGAAGGTAGGCATTCTTAAATGCATCTGACGCATCACACTCATAAGTTGTGACAAATCGAGTCGCTGACTGCACTGCATCTACACCTAACGAAAATGCATGGTTGACATCTTCCTTTGTGCTGATGCCACCTGCAAGCACGACTGGAATCTCTTTTTGAAAACGAGTCGCATATTCATGGCAGACCGAAAGGATGCGTTTTACTTCCTCATCATATGCGGTGTCATCAAAAATGGCTAACTGATCCTTGGTAAAGCCAAGATGTCCGCCTGCTTTTGGTCCCTCAATGATGACAAAATCAGGTGCGCAGTGATGCTTTTTCTCCCAATAATGAAAAATCACCTTTGCTGACTTTTCAGTTGAGACAACAGGCGCAAGTGATGGGGCATAGTCCGGTGAGATTTCATCTTGAAATTCTTGAAGTGTCTTGTTTACAATTGCCGGAAGATCAACTGGAAGACCTGCTCCACACACTAAAAAATCTGTTCCTGCCAAAACAGCTGCTCGAACATACTCCTCATAGTGGCGCATTGCCACCATGATATTAAATCCGATGATGCCGTCTGGTGCGATCGCTCTGGCCTTTTGAAATTCACTCTTGATTGCGCGAAGATTTGCCGAAAAGGGATCACGGTCAAAATCTGGATCGCGAAAGCCAATCTGGGCGGCAGAGATCGTTCCCGCACCACCAGACTTCGCTACAGCCCCAGCAAGATTAGACAAACTGACACCGACACCCATGCCACCCTGAAAGATCGGGATCCTCAATTCCTTATTATTTATTTTTATCATGTTATCTTATATCCTCTTCTAATAAGCTCGAAAACGCTTGTAGCGGTGCTCACAAAGTTCATCTATTTCCATGTTCCTATATTGATTCAAAAACTGCCCAATTTTTTCTGCCATCTTTTCTGCGACTGGCTCTAACTTTTCTTTTGTGAAATGCTCTGGCTCATCAAATACATACTCGACGATTCCAGCTTTCTTTAAATCGGCTGCCGTTAGCTTCATGCTCTCTGCCGCTTCCTTTGCTCTCTTTCCATCCTTCCAGAGAATACTCGAAAAGCCTTCTGGGGAGAGAATCGAGTAGACCGCATTTTCTAGCATCCACACTTCATCTGCAACAGCCAGTGCCAATGCACCGCCACTTCCGCCCTCTCCAATTAAAATAGAAAGAACTGGTGTCTTTAGGGCAGACATCTGGTAAATGCTTTTTGCAATCGCCTCACCTTGTCCGTGCTCCTCAGCCTCAATTCTGCAGTCTGCTCCTGGCGTATCGACAAAACAGATGACTGGTCGATGAAATTTCTCGGCCTGAGCCATCAGTCTTTGTGCCTTTCGGTAGCCTTGCGGCGAACACATGCCAAAGTTTTCCTTCTTTTGCTGGGCAAGTACCGTCACTGGCTGCCCTTTGAAAAAACCGATTCCACCGATTAAAGCAGAATCATCCGTCATCTGCCGGTCACCGTGAAGCTCATAGAAGCTATCAAACAACGCGGCAATATAGTCAGATCCAACTGGGCGCTTTTTGTCACGCGACAGGCAGACACGATCCCAAGCGGAATGTAACTTTAAAGATGCATCGGTACATGACAGTTCATCAACCTTTTCTGAAACTGTTTTCTCTAAATCTATATTTACCGAAGCTAATGTTTCTGCAGTTAATTTGCATTCTGCAACAGCTTGCTTTTCTTCACTATTTCTAGCTTCTTGGCAATTTAATTGTGTATTATGAAGCTTTAACAGATCAGTCAGCACTTTCTTTTGCTCACTTCTCTCCACAATGCGGTCAACAAAGCCATGCGCAAGCAAAAACTCTGCTCTCTGAAAACCAGATGGAAGCCGCTGTCCTGTTGTCTGTTCAATGACTCTAGGTCCAGCAAACCCGATTAGTGCCTTCGGCTCTGCCAAAATGATATCGCCCTCCATCGCAAAGCTTGCCGTCACACCGCCTGTCGTCGGATCTGTCAAAAAGCTAATATAAAGAAGTCCAGCATCACTGTGACGTTTTAATGCAGCTGAGGTTTTTGCCATCTGCATCAGCGACACGATTCCCTCCTGCATTCTCGCACCGCCTGAGCAAGTGTAGATGATAATTGGAAGTTTTTTTTCGGTAGCGCGCTCGGTTGCCCGTGTGATTTTCTCGCCAACTGCCTCGCCCATGCTTGCCATCATAAAACGGCCATCCATCACACACAGTACAGCTGCCTCTCCACCAATCGTGCATATTCCAGTGACAACTGCCTCTCTCAGGTGCGTCTTTGCCCGCGCAGCAGCAAGCTTTTCCTCATAACCTTCAAACTCCATCGGATTGCCGCCCACTAAGTCTTTGTCCCACTCGGTAAAGCTTCCCTCATCGGCAATTCTTGCAATGCGCTCCTGGGCGCGGACACGGAAATAGCCGTTGCAATTTGGGCAAACATAAAAGTTTTTTCGAACATCGTCAGCGACAACTGCTTTTTTGCAAAAGCTGCACTTGCATAAAAGTCCCTCTGGAACCTCTGGCTTTTTGCGAATTCCAGCAAATGGCCGCACTAACGTCTTTTTAAATACATGATCGAGATTCATAGTTAATCCTTTCCAAGCAGTCTTTCCTCTGTGTCTGCACGCTTCGCAGCTTCTTTTTGCAGTCGATCAATAAATTCAATATCAATATTTCCAGACAAGAAATCTGGATTGTTTAACAGTGTATACTGATAATTGACATTGGTATCCACACCTTCGATAATCACCTCACCCAGCGCACTCTGCATCTTTCGGATCGCCTCGTTTCTGTTTTTGGCCCAGACACTAATCTTGGCAATCATCGAGTCATAGTACGGTGGAATTGTGTAACCACTATAAATTGCTGAGTCGATTCTAACCCCTTTTCCACCCGGCAGATGAAGATCTGTGATGGTTCCCGGACACGGAAGAAAATTGTCCTCTGGGCGCTCTGCATTGATTCTGACCTCAATTGCATGACCTGTAATCTTCACCTGATCCTGCGTGTAAGAAAGCTTTTTTCCATCGGCAATGCGAATCTGTTCCTTAATCAAATCAATTCCTGTGATCCACTCAGTAATCGGATGCTCAACCTGAATTCTGGTATTCATCTCCATAAAATAAAAGTGGCCGTCACTCTCTAACAAAAACTCAATGGTTCCTGCATTGACATAGCCTGCTGCTTTTGCAGCCCGAACAGCCGTCTCACCCATCTTTTCGCGAAGCTCAGGGGAAAGTGCGCTGCTTGGTGCCTCCTCAATCATCTTTTGATGATTTCTTTGAATTGAACAATCGCGCTCACCAAGATGAATCACATTGCCAAACGAGTCAGCCAAAATCTGAAACTCAATATGTCTTGGCCTTGTGATAAAATGCTCGATATACATCGCATCATCGCCAAATGACTGCTTTGCCTCTGCCTGAGCGATTGCGAAATTTTTTACAAACTCATCGGCATCCTTTGCCGTTCTCATACCTTTTCCACCGCCGCCAAGAACAGCCTTAATCATTACTGGATAGCCAACCTTATCAGCTGTCTCTTTCGCATCTTTTTCATCATAGACAGCGTGATCGCAACCCGGAATCACCGGAAC
>CAUCWU010000009.1 GCA_958446555.1 uncultured Lachnospiraceae bacterium
GCAACGAATGGCCGGAGATCGTGTCTCCGTGCGGATGATATTTACCCATGGTATCGCCGACGATACGTGCGCATTTACGATGTGGCTTGTCCGGACCGTTGTTTAACTCGATCATGGAGTATAAAACTCTTCTCTGTACTGGCTTTAAGCCGTCTCTAACATCAGGCAGCGCTCTCTGAGAGATAACGCTCATGGCATAGTCGATATACGACTGTTCCATCGTTTTCTTCAGATCAATCTCCTGCACTTTATCAAATATGGTTTCGTCCATGTTTCCCTCTCATTCTTACTATACATATACATTACATTAGATATCTAGATTTTTAACATACTTCGCATTTTTCTCAATAAAGAGTCTTCTCGGTTCAACTCGATCACCCATCAGTGTGTTAAAGGTAACATCAATGTCAGAAGCATATGATTCATCAAAGTTTACTTTCAGAAGGATTCGGTGAGCCGGATCCATTGTGGTATCCCACAGCTGCTCAGCATCCATCTCTCCCAGTCCCTTGTATCGCTGAATTTTATTGTTCTGGTCTCTTCCTACCTCGTCAAGAATTGCAGAAAGCTCCTCGCCTGAGTATGCATACCAAACCTTCTTGTTCTTCTCCAGCTTATATAACGGTGGCTGTGCACGGTACACATAGCCCTGCTTGATTAACTCTGGCATAAAACGGTAGATAAAGGTCAAAAGCAAGGTTGCAATATGAGCACCATCGACATCGGCATCCGTCATGATAATGATCTTATGGTAACGAAGCTTCGTAATATCAAAATCCTCATGAATACCGGTTCCAAATGCGGTAATCATCGCCTTAATCTCTGCATTCTCATAGACGCGGTCAAGTCTTGCCTTCTCGACATTTAAAATCTTTCCACGAAGCGGCAAAATCGCCTGGGTTGCACGATCACGCGCCGTCTTTGCAGAACCACCTGCAGAATCTCCCTCTACGATATAGATCTCGCAGTTTTCTGGATTCTTATCGGTACAATCTGCTAGCTTACCTGGAAGCGTCATCGAATCAAGAGCAGTCTTTCTTCTTGTCAGATCTCTTGCCTTTCTCGCCGCTGCTCTCGCACGCTGAGCTAAAATTGCCTTGTCGCAGATCATCTTTGCTACGCTCGGATTTTGCTCTAAGAAGTAAGTCAACTGCTCACTTACGATTGCAGAGACAGCTCCTCTCGCCTCATTGTTTCCAAGCTTTTGCTTGGTCTGACCTTCAAACTGCGGATCCTCAATCTTGATACTGATAACAGCTGTCATACCCTCACGGATATCCTCTCCAGACAAGGAATCCTCATTGTCCTTTAACAGCTTGTTCGCTCTTGCATATTTATTAAACAGATCGGTGAGTGCTGCCTTAAAACCAGCCAGATGAGTTCCACCCTCTGGGGTATTGATGTTATTTACAAAACTGTAAATATTCTCGTTGTAGTAGTCATTATGCTGGATTGCCACCTCAACTGTGACATTGTTCTTGACACCCTCACAGTAGATAATCTGTGGATACAGCGGCTCCTTTGCACTATTCAAATATTCAACAAATTCTTTAATGCCACCCTCATAATGGAATGTTTCTGAAATATTTGGCTCTTCTCTCTCATCGGTCAGTACAATCTTTAAGCCCTTTGTCAAAAATGCCATCTCTCTTAAGCGTTCCTTAAGAGTATCGTAGCTGTAGACTAATGTATCGAAAATCTCACCATCTGGCTTGAATGTAACCTTGGTTCCATGCTTTTTAGGATCGCAGGTGTCAACTACTGCAAGCTTATTCACCACATGTCCACGCTCGTAGCGCTGCATGTACACCTTGCCCTCATGATAAATCTCAACTTCAAGCCAAGTAGACAATGCATTTACAACAGATGCACCTACACCGTGAAGTCCACCGGAAACCTTATATCCGCCACCGCCAAATTTTCCACCTGCATGAAGAATCGTAAATACAACCTCTACTGCCGGAATACCAGCTTTCGGATGAATTCCAACTGGAATACCTCTACCGTTATCGATAACAGTAATTGAGTTATCCTTGTGAATGATCACATCGATCTGGGTGCAAACACCTGCCAGAGCTTCATCGACAGCATTGTCTACGATCTCATATACCAGATGGTGAAGTCCTCTTTCAGACGTGCTTCCGATATACATACCCGGACGTTTTCTGACTGCTTCCAGCCCCTCTAATATCTGAATTTGACTTGCTCCGTATTCGTCGCTCATTGTGTCCTCCTCACTGATTTAAAAATCCTTTCACTCTCCAGGGAATCCACCCTGGTAACAACACCCCGCTCCACATGATAGATCTGATCCATGTGAAAACGGTGCCTTACAAACTCCTCCAGACCTGTACAAGTAATAAAGGTCTGTATATCATGAATGCTCTCAAGCAGATAATTCTGTCTATTGCTATCAAGCTCACTAAGTACGTCATCAAGCAAAAGTACCGGTGTATCCTTGGTCCTTCGCTTTACAATTTCAATTTCCGCAAGCTTCAAAGCAAGAGCCGCACTTCTTTGCTGCCCCTGCGAGCCAAACGTGCGAATATCGGTTTCCTCACCTGAAACGGACTTCACACGAAAGCGAATATCATCTCGATGCGGTCCGGTTAATGTAGTTCTTTGCCGAAGCTCCCGCTGTCTATTTTCTAAAAGTGCTTTTTCAAAACGGTCGACTGAAACATTTGGCTCATATGAGATCAAAAGCGTTTCCCTGCCACCAGTTAACGAGTGGTAAATCTGCTCAATGATCGGTGCAAGCTCATCGATAAACGCCTCTCGCAACGAAACGATTTTTTTACCGTATTGAATCAGCTGCGCATCCCAGACATCGAGCATTGCACTCGCTCCTGATAGATCACTCTCTTTTAGCAAAACATTTCGCTGAGCGAGACACTTATTATAGTTGGTCAGCAGATGCAAATACACCTTGTCTAACTGGCAAAGCTCCATGTCCAGAAAGCGCCTGCGCTCTCCGGGGCCATTTTTAATCACCTGAAGATCCTCCGGTGAAAAGAAAACGACATTCAAAAGGCCGATCAGTTCACTTGAACGGCGGATCGGCACACCATTAATTGCAATGCCCTTTGTCTTTGATTTTTTTAGATGCATATCCACTCGGTACGGAATACTTTTCTTTTCAGACTCAAGACGAAGGTGCGCCTCCTCTTTTCCAAACCGAATCATCTCCTTGTCGCGACTACCCCTATACGACTTATTCGTCATACACAGGTAAATGCCTTCAAGAATATTGGTCTTTCCCTGCGCATTGTCACCAAAAAAAATATTGATTCCACTGTGAAAGGAGAGTTCCTGCAATTCATAATTTCGAAAATCCGACAGCGCAAGTGATTTTACAATCATACAATTATTCCTTTGCGAAATTCTTTTTTGCGAAATTCTTTTTGCAAACCTTATTTGCAAACTTATTCTTTGACAATCTCAATGGTTTCGCCTGCAAAGCTAACCACATCCTTATCATACAGTTTTTTTCCGCGCTGCAGTTCAACCTGACCATTCACCTTAACCTTACCGTCAAGAATCACAATCTTTGCCTCTACACCACTTCCAACAAGCTTAGCAGCCTTAAGTGCCTGACCAAGCTTAATAAAATCTTCTCTCAATACTAGTTTTGCCATTGTAGCTCCATCCTTTTTATTTATCTATTTTAATAAACATTAAAGTTTACCGGTAAGATCAGGTAAATATAGGTTCCCTCATCATTGCGGATAAAACACGGTGCCTTTGGATTGATCATATAGATATTGATTGTCTCATCATCAATAACTCTGAGTGCATCAATCAAAAACTTCGGATTAAATCCAATCATAATATCCTTACCGCGCTTTTCAATTTCAAGCTCTTCCTTCATAGAGCCATATGCTGAATTCAGTTTAACCTCCATAATGGAATCTGTTATTCCGATAATAATCGGCTTTTTGTCGCTTTCTTTAATCAGCATTGTTGTACGGTCGATACAAGAAAGCATCTCTTTTTTGTTAACCGTAAGCTTTGTATCATAGTCGCTGTTTAACATCTGGTCAATACGGAAATACTCACCCTCAATCAGACGAGATACGACAATCGTATCGTCAAACTCAAACAGCACCTGATTCTCAGTAAAATACAGGCGCACCTCATCGTCTGTCCCTCCGCTGATAATCTTGCTGACCTCGTTTAATGTCTTTCCTGGAACTACAACCTTAATCGGGTCATAGGAATCCTTTAAAGAAACCTTGCGAATCGAAATACGATGGCCGTCTAATGAAACAAGACGAAGGTTATTTCCGTTAATCTCTAAAAGCTCACCAGACATCATTTTGTTATTCTCATTATCAGAAATAGAAAAGATGGTCTGACGAATAATTTCTTTTAAAGTAAACTGAGATAAGGTCACGCAATTTAAGCGCTCTACCTCTGGAAGAAATGTAAACTCATCTGCATTCTTTCCAGGAATTGTAAATTTAATCTTTTCACACTGAATTTTAACAGAATCACTGTCATCGGTTTCAATTGAGATATTGTTATCAGGAAGACGACGAACAATCTCAGAAAAAATCTTCGCATCAATTGCGATTCGTCCATTGTCCTCAATCATTCCGTGAATCTCGGTCTCAATCCCCAGCTCCATGTCGTTTGCTGTCATCAGAATACGTCCTTCTCTTGTCTGGATCAGGATGCACTCCAAAATCGGCATCGTTGTCTTATTTGAAACTGCTTTTGAAACGATCGAAACACCCTTTTGTAATTCTTCTCGTGGACAGATAATATGCATGGTGGCAATCTCCTTTTTCGCTGATAGATAGTATATATTAATATATAGTAGTAGTAGTAGGGGCTGGGGATAATGTGGATAACTCTCAAAAACCCAGCATGTATGCGGTTTGTAGAAGAAAATTTTTGGGGATAACTTGGGGATAACTATGTGGATAACTAGGCAAGTTATCCACAATCCCCAAAGAGATGTCCCCAAGACTTACCCGAGAGCCGGGTTGATTTTCTTCTGTAAAACGTCGATTGTGTCCTGTAAAAATTTACTGGTTTTCAGATCCTCGGTGATCTTCTCAATCCCGTGTCGGACGGTCGTGTGATCTCGGTTTCCGAGCTCCTTTCCGATCTGTTGGAGGGATAAATCGGTCATCTTACGGCACAGATACATCGCAATTTGTCGTGCATAGGCAATATCTTTATTGCGCTTTTGGGACAGAAGCTCGTCTGCCTCATAGCCAAAGTGGGAGGCGATCACTTCAACAATCAAAGGAACTGTTACAGTAACCTCTTTATGGTTGTTGATAATGTCGCGAAGCACGTCCTCAGCCATGCTGAGCGTGATTTCCTTATTAGAAAGACGCTTAAATGCGGTGATTCGGTTTAATGCACCCTCAAGCTCACGGATATTGGTGTTAATATTTTCAGCGATATAGTTGATAATATCGTCAGAGATCTTTGTGTTTTCAGTCTCCTCTTTTTTGTGGAGAATTGCGACACGAGTCTCATAATCCGGAGCTGACACATCAACTGGAAGACCGACAGAGAAACGGGAACGAAGGCGCTCCTCAAGATTGGTGAAATCCTTCGGTGGTTTATCAGAAGTGATGATAACCTGCTTTCCTGTCTCATATAGATAGTTAAAGGTGTGGAAAAACTCCTCCTGGGTGCTTTCCTTTCCAATCAAAAACTGAATATCGTCAATCATTAGGACATCAATGCTTCGATATTTTTCTTTAAATTCTGCATTTTTCTTGCCCTTTAAAGAGTCGATCAAATCGTTTGTGAACGTTTCACTTGTCACATACAAAACGCGAACAGTTGGGTCATTACGCAGAATATAGTGGGCAATCGACTGCATTAGATGCGTCTTTCCAAGACCTGCGCCACCGTAGATAAATAGCGGATTGTAGAGGGTTCCAGGGGATTCAGCAACTGCAAGAGAGGCAGCGTGCGCAAATCGGTTATTGGAACCGACAACAAATGTATCAAACGTATAACGAGGATTTAAGTTCGCGTTCATCACAGCAGCATAGTAAGAACTTAGCTCAGGTGTGATGATATTTGAAGTGTCAGGAAGCGCGTTTGGGCGCTTCTCTAAATCCTCTGGGGTAACAAAGATCACATTGCAGTGCAGGCCGATCTTTTCCTCAATGACAATCTCAAGAATCTGCTTGTACTTCTTCTTGATATAGTCTAGTATATTGGGGATACCTTTTGTATCTGCCAGGATATAGACCTGGTCGTTATCTACATTGTGGATTTTCATAGGAACAATCCAGGTATCGTAGGATACCTTTGAAATATCATAATTTTCCTTTAGGGTGTCTTTTATGGCATCCCAGTTTTCCTTTAATTTGTCAATCATTTGTTACTCCTGACGTCAGTAAATGGTAAAGTTCGAGAAAAGAGCCTAGTAGCCCATATAATGATATTATACTAAAAATAATGAAGAATTTCAAGAGAGAAGAGGAGAGCAGTATGTAAAAAATATCCCCGAGATAGCGAGAAATTGTGGATAATATTGTGGATAAGCTGGGGATAACATGTGGATAAGTGGCAAAAAGCTGTGGATAGAGTGTGGATAACTTGGAAGGGGGTATGGCAAGGTAAATTGTGGATAATGTGGATAACTTTGTTTAAGAAATAGAACAAAACAAGTTATCCACATAGTTATCCCCCGAACATATGTAGTTATCCACATTATCCACAAAAAAAACTTTGTCGCAAAATCAAGGGGTTGAGATGTGTTTTTTGAAATATCCCCAAACTTATCCCAAAGTTATCCCCAAATGGTGGATAACTTTTATCCCCAGCTTTTTGAGATGAAAAAATTGGGGATAAGTATGTGGATAATTTGTGGATAACTTTTTTTAAGAAAAGAATAAAAAATGACTTGACGAAACGGCAGTTTCTTAATATAATGCGTATGATGTCCAATTTTTGCAATGGCGCTAGAAACGCCGCAAACTCGCACCTTTGGGTGCAACTTTTAAGAAACAGTAAATATTTGAAAACAACACAGAAAAACTAAGGAGGTGTTTTGTTATGAAGATGACATTTCAGCCAAAGAAGAGATCCCATGCAAAGGTTCATGGTTTCCGTGCAAGAATGAGCACAAAGGGAGGAAGAAAGGTTCTGGCAGCAAGAAGAGCAAAGGTTAGAAAGGTTCTCTCTGCTTAATTGAGCAGTATCAACTCTCTAAAAAAAAATAGAGACTTTCAGAAAGTCTACAGCAAACGGCAGTCACAGGCAAACCGTTCGCTCGTTATGTATAAGATGTCAAACGACCGCGCTGATACCCGAATTGGCATATCTGTCAGTAAGAAGGTAGGAAATAGTGTGGTCAGACATCGGGTAACGAGGGTGATCCGTGAATGCTGCCGCTTACACGAAAAAGAATTAATACAAGGATTGGACATAGTGATTGTTGCCAGACCGTTGGCGAAGGAACAAGGATTAATGGAAATTGAGGATGCTTTTTTCCATGTCGGAAAAAAACAGAATATTTTTTTAGAATCGAAGTAGGTCGGGACTATGAAGAAGATTATGATTCGTATGATAAGGTTTTATCAGAAATATCTATCGCCTCTCAAAGTCCGGACCCACTGTATATATACCCCAACTTGCTCGCAGTATGCGATCGAAGCGTTGGAAAAGTACGGAGCTTTCAAAGGCTCCTTACTTGCTATTTGGAGGATATTGCGCTGCAATCCGTTTTCAAAAGGGGGGTACGACCCTGTTCCGTAGGTAGCTTAAGGAGGAAAACAAGTGGATTTTTTATCATTAACACAGAGTAACTGGTTCCTTGTCGGACCGGTTGCGAAGGTGCTTGGTGTTGTCATGAATGGAATTTACGAGTTCCTAGACATGTTCGGCATTGCAAGCATCGGATTGGCGATCATTTTATTCACGATTATTATCAAAGCATTGATGCTTCCGCTCTCCATCAAGCAGCAGAAGTTTACAAAGCTGAATAGTATTATGGCGCCAGAACTCCAGCAGGTCCAGAAGAAGTACGCAAATCTGGACAAATCAAGTCCGAAGTACAATGAAATGCTGTTAAAGCAGAACGAGGAGATGAAGGATGTCTATGCAAAGTACGGAACCAGCCCGACAGGTGGTTGTGTACAGATGTTAATTCAGATGCCGATTCTGTTCGCTCTGTATCAGGTTATTTATAAGATTCCGGGCTACATCACAAAGGTAAGAGCATTCTATGAGCCGATCGTTGAGGCACTTCAGAATATTCCTACTTATATGGATAACGCAGATTTCGTTACACTGGCTCAGCAAAATGGTATCAGTGCAGCAAACTTAGGCGATTCCAACAAGCTGATTGATCTGCTTTACAACTTTGATAAGTCTGAGTGGACCAAGTTCACAGAGATCTTCCCAAATCTGAATGAGTATGTATCCAAGGCTCTTCCGAGCATTGAGAAGGCAAACTACTTTTTGGGAATGGACCTTGCAACCGCACCAGCACAGCAGCTGTGGCCGGGTGTGTTAATCCCGATTCTTGCAGGTCTGACTCAGTGGCTTAGCTCTAAGATGATGCAGACAGATACTGGAAATAAGAATGCAGAAGATACAATGGGAAGCACAATGAAGACGATGAACATTGTAATGCCACTTATGTCCGTATTCTTCTGTTTCACATTCTCCGCTGGTATCGGTGTATACTGGATTGCTTCCTCTGTTGTTATGATCTTAATCCAGCTGATTGTAAATAAGTACATGGAGCGCATCGATATCAATCAGATGGTTGAGAAGAACATTGAAAAGGCAAACGTTAAGCGTGTCAAGAAAGGTCAGAAGCCGCTTAAAGCAAAGGCCGTTATGAACGTGCGCACCATTGAAGAGGAAAGAGAACTCGAAGAAAAGAAGGACGCTGAGCTGAAGGAGCGTGTGACAAAGCAGGTTGAAAAATCAACTGAGTACTACGCTTCTACCCAGAAAAAGAAGGGTAAGCTGGCAGCAAAGGCCGGAATGGTTCAGCAGTACAACGAAAAGAGTGAAAAGAAGAACAAAAAGTAATCAGTTTTGGCTTTGATTACTTGGTTGGGGAAGCTTGCAGATTCAGAAAGGTAAGGTTTGTATGACAGAGTTTGCTACGTTCACTGGAAAGAATGTAGATGAAGCCGTAAACAACGCATTGCTTCAGCTTCAGATCACCAGTGAAAAACTTGAGTATGAGGTAGTTGAAAAAGGTTCGAATGGTCTGCTTGGTTTTATCGGTTCGAAGCCGGCTGTGATCCGTGCTCGCAAGAAGTCGGATTTTATCGATGAGGGTGAAGAGTTTTTACAGAAGATCTTCCATGAGATGAACATGGAGGTTGATATCGCAGTTGCCTACAACAAAGAGGAGCAGGTTGTGGATATCGTTTTGACTGGTGAAGACATGGGCATCCTGATCGGAAAAAGAGGACAGACACTGGATTCGCTGCAGCATCTAGTTAGCCTTGTTATCAACAAACACAGCGACGAATATATCCGCGTCAAGCTGGATACCGAGAATTACCGTGAGAGAAGAAAGGAAACACTCGAGCAGTTGGCAAAAAATATTGCCTACAAGGTAAAGAGAACAAGACGTCCGGCATCGCTTGAGCCGATGAATCCTTATGAGAGAAGGATCATCCACTCTGCACTTCAGGATGACAAGTTTGTTTACACCAAGAGCGAGGGTGAGGATCCGTTCCGCCATGTAGTGGTACTTCCAAAGAAGGAAGCGATTCCGCAGAGAAGATACTACAAAAGCTATGACAAAGGATACAGATCAAATTATGACAGAAGTGTAGCTGAGTCAAAGGAAACGGCAAAAAAGACTGCTTCTGAGGAATAAGAAATACATTCAAAGAAAGTGCCATTCAAAGTTCAAAGGATCTTTGAATGGCATTTTCTGTGTCATTCGAAAAAATGAATTTGCAGTAGACGATGGATTGTATTGCAATTATAATGAATAGATATGAAAGAAAAATGCTAGGATGAGGTAAGAAAAATGAAGGAAAAAACAACCATTGCGGCGGTCGCAACCGCACTTAGTCCAGCTGGAATCAGCATCATTCGAATCAGTGGATCGCAGGCATTTGACGTGATTGACCGCATTTATAGAACCAAAAAAGAGGCAGAAGCGATAAAGGCGGGAGTATCAGATAATGCAGGAGTGTCGGCAAAAAAACTTTCAAATGCCCCAACGCATACGATCCATTACGGCTATATCTGTGATGAAAATGAGGTCATTGATGAGGTTATGGTGTCTCTAATGAGAGGACCGCGCTCTTTTACTGCTGAAGATACAGTAGAGATTAATTGTCATGGTGGTATTTTGGTGACAAGGCGTGTGCTTGACTGCGTGTTAAGAAATGGAGCCGCCCCAGCTGAGCCAGGTGAATTTACCAAAAGAGCTTTTTTAAACGGTCGAATAGATTTGTCTCAAGCAGAGGCAGTTATGGAATTAATCTCAGCAAAAAATCGGTTTGCAATGGATGCGTCATTGGATCAGCTGTCAGGAAAAATTAAAAATAGGATTCAGAGCCTCAGAAATGCCCTTTTAGACGAGATTGCATATATAGAGGCTGCACTTGATGATCCTGAGCATATTTCGCTTGAAGGCTATACAGAGGGGCTTACAGGGCGTATTGAAAAAGTCCGCACAGACGTGCAAAAAATGGCAGACACGTTTGACAACGGAAGAGTGTTAACAGAAGGAATCCGAACCGTCATCGTCGGAAAACCAAATGCTGGAAAATCCTCTCTATTGAATGCACTTTCGGGCAGACAGCGGGCGATTGTAACAGAGATTGCTGGAACGACAAGAGATACGCTTGAGGAGCAAATTATGATTGGGGATCTGAGTCTACTTTTGGTCGACACAGCGGGAATACGTGATACATCCGATGTCGTGGAAAAAATCGGTGTAGAGAAGGCAAAAGAAGCGGCAGAAAAGGCAGATCTTTTAATCTATGTCGCAGACTCATCCAGAAGTCTTGATGAGGATGATAGACAGATTATGGAGTTGCTAAAAGACAAAAAAAGTATTATTCTGTTAAATAAGTCCGACTTAGCTTCAGTTGTAACGCCAGAGGATTTGAAGGAGGCAGGTATCAATGCACCGGTTCTTTGGATATCGGCGGCAAAGGAGGATGGAATTGATGCACTTGAGCAGACAATACAGGATATGTTTGAGAGAGGAATGCTTGCAGGAAATGATGAGGTAATCATCACAAATGCAAGGCAAAAGACATGTCTTTTGAATGCCTGCGAGAGCTTACAGCTTGCAGAAACAAGCATCGAAAATGGAATGCCGGAGGATATGCTCACAATTGACATGATGGATGCCTATACCAGCTTGGGAGAGGTGATCGGCGAGGAGGTTGAAGAGGATCTGGTAAACCGTATCTTCGCAAAATTCTGCATGGGCAAATAATAGAGTGGAGGCAACAAATGGCTGTTTTAGAAGAATACTATGATGCGGTGGTAATCGGAGCTGGTCATGCAGGCTGTGAGGCGGCACTGGCATGCGCAAGGCTAGGACTAGAAACAATCGTATTTACTGTCAGTGTGGAGAGCATTGCAATGATGCCGTGTAATCCGAATATTGGAGGAAGCTCAAAGGGACATCTGGTAAGAGAGGTTGACGCACTTGGCGGCGAGATGGGAAAAAATATCGACAAAACCTTTATTCAATCAAAGATGTTAAATACATCAAAGGGACCGTCTGTCCATTCTCTTCGTGCGCAGGCAGATAAACGTGCGTATTCACAGGAAATGCGTCAGACCATGGAAAATACCGAACATTTAACGATTCGTCAGGCTGAGGTATGCAAGTTACTTGTCGATGAAAATAACCAGATAAATGGTGTCGTTACTTACTCAGGTGCCATTTATCACTGCAAATGTGTCGTACTTGCAACCGGAACCTATTTAAAGGCACGCTGTATTTATGGTGATGTTAGCAATGAGACAGGACCGAACGGATTACAGGCGGCAACTCATCTGACAGACTCCTTAAAGGAGCTTGGCATTGAGATGTTTCGTTTTAAGACCGGAACACCAGCCAGAGTGGATAAGAGAAGCATTGATTTTTCAAAGATGCAGGAGCAAAAAGGTGACGAGCGAATTGTTCCGTTTTCCTTTACGACCGACCCAGAGAGTGTGCAAAAAGAACAGGTATCTTGTTGGTTGACCTATACCAATGAGCAGACACATGAGATTATCAGAAGCAATTTGGATCGCTCTCCACTGTATTCCGGTGTAATCCATGGAACAGGACCGCGTTATTGCCCATCTATTGAGGATAAGGTCGTTCGTTTCGCTGATAAGGATCATCATCAGGTCTTCATTGAGCCGGAGGGGCTTTACACCAATGAGATGTATTTGGGCGGTATGTCAAGCTCAATGCCGGAAGATGTACAGTATGAGATGTATCATACGGTTGCAGGACTTGAGCATGCAAAGATCGTAAGAAATGCATATGCGATCGAATACGACTGTATCAATCCAAGACAATTAAAACCAACACTTGAGTTTAAAAAAATCGGTGGATTGTACAGTGCAGGACAGTTTAATGGAAGCTCAGGCTATGAGGAGGCTGCAGCACAGGGAATTGTAGCTGGAATCAACGCAGCTTTGCATGTTTTAGGACGTGAGGAGTTGGTTTTGGATCGCTCCCAGGCATATATTGGTGTCTTGATTGACGACCTTGTCACAAAAGAGAATCATGAACCGTATCGTATGATGACGTCTCGAGCTGAGTATCGATTATTACTTCGACAGGATAATGCGGATCTTCGTCTGACCCCAATTGGTCATGAGATTGGTTTGATTTCAGATGAACGATATCAAAATTTGCTCGATAAAAAACGAAAGATTGATGAGGAAATTGAAAGACTGCGCCATGAGACAGTTGGCACAACACCGGAGGTTCAGACATTTCTTGAGCAGCATAACAGTACACTTTTAAAGAGTGGAATGACGTTGGAGGAACTGTTAAAGCGACCGGAAATTAGTTATAATGCTTTGAAAGAAATCGATAAAAATATGCCAAAGCTTCCAGATGCAGTGACCGAACAGGTTGAGATCAGCATTAAATATGAGGGATATATTAAGCGCCAGATGCAGCAGGTTGAGCAATTTAAAAAGCTGGAGAAGAAGAAGCTGGCACTTGATTTTGATTATAGTCAGGTTCCGAATCTTCGAAAAGAGGCAATACAAAAGCTCAACGAATATCAACCGGCATCAATTGGACAGGCTTCAAGAATATCGGGAGTTTCGCCAGCAGATATATCAGTATTATTGATCTATTTAAATAGATAAAATGATTGCTTGCAGAATTGCGAGAGCTACAAAGCAATTCAAGGCTATCATGAAAAGTAGAGATGAGAAATGACTAGGAGGAAATAAATGGGAGAAAATTTACAGGATAATTGTGCAGAGCAGTGTATTGAAAAAATTGTAACTGCATTTGCTGGGATTGGACATGAACTGACACAGAAACAGGCAGAGCAGTTTTACCAGTATTATCAGATGCTTGTGGAAACCAATAAAGTGATGAATCTGACGGCAATCACTGAGTTTGACGAGGTAGTACAGAAGCATTTTGTGGATAGTGTGCTAAAATCGGAGACGTTTATCAATGAAAAGACGAATACATTGATTGATGTCGGAACCGGCGCAGGTTTTCCAGGTGTCCCGTTAAAAATTGTGTATCCGAAGCTTCAGGTTACGCTGCTTGATTCCTTGAATAAGAGATTAAATTTCTTGAATCAGGTGATTGAGGCGCTGGAACTTGAAAGTATCCAGACAGTGCATTATCGAGCTGAGGATGGCGCAAGACAGGCAAATCTTAGAGAGCAGTTTGATTGTGTCGTGTCGAGAGCGGTTGCCAATATGTCTACTCTGTGCGAGTATTGTCTTCCTTATGCAAAGGTAGGTGGATGTTTTGTGGCATATAAGTCTGGAAATGCAGAGGAAGAAGTGGATAAGGCGAAGAAGGCGGTTCATCTTTTGGGTGGAGCAAAGGAAAATGCGATCTACTTCGAACTGCCAGATTCAGACATTGGACGTAGCCTCGTGATCGTGAGAAAGAAAGAGCCTACGTCAAAGAAATACCCGAGAAAAGCAGGGCTGCCAAGCAAAGAACCACTACAATAAAATAAAAATGTTCCACGTGGAACATCCTAATTTCTACGCCCCTCGGTGAAGATGATTTCGTCGGCGAGCCAAAATCGCTTCGCCTTACGGCTTCGCTACACGGCGTCGCCTCGTGAAACACTTCCACCTCGGGGCTTTAAGCAATATATTTCATGTTCCACGTGGAACATTTTTTTATGGTAATTTGAGGGGAGACGTGCTATACTGTAGAAAGATGCAAAAAATGAATGCTATTTAGCAGAAATGAGGATATTATGGGAAGAATTATAGCTGTTGCGAATCAGAAGGGTGGAGTGGGCAAAACCACTACGGCAATTAATCTGGCAGCCTCATTAGCAGAATACCAGAAGAATGTACTTATTATTGATATGGACCCACAGGGAAATACAACGAGTGGTTTCGGTGTTGATAAGGATGAACTGGAGCATTCTCTGTATGATCTGATTACAGATAATTGTACGATACAGGAATGTATTTTGGAAAAGGTGTTATTTGATACGTTATCTCTGATTGGGTCGAATGTGAATCTGTCTGGAGCAGAGATTGAACTGATTGATGTGGATCGAAAAGAGTTCATTCTGAAGGATGCATTGGATGAAATTAAAGATCAGTATGATTTTATCGTGATTGATTGCCCGCCTTCGTTGAGTATGTTGACTGTCAATGCACTCAGTGCAGCAGATACCGTGCTTGTCCCAATTCAGTGTGAATACTATGCACTGGAGGGTCTTACCCAGCTTTTACATACCATCAATCTCGTAAAGAGCCGTTTAAATCCTGATTTGGAGATGGAGGGTGTTGTCTTTACAATGTATGATGCCAGAACCAATTTATCTCTTCAGGTTGTCGAAAATGTGAAGGACAATTTGCAGGAGAGAGTCTATAAGACGATCATTCCGAGAAATGTACGTCTTGCTGAGGCACCAAGCCATGGACTCCCAATTAATTTGTATGATCCAAGATCGACTGGAGCAGAGGCATATCATCAGCTGGCAGAGGAAGTAATTAACAGAGAATAAGAAAGTGGACTTTCGGAAAGGATGAAGAATGGCACTGAGTAAAAAAGGTGGTCTTGGAAAAGGTCTTGGCAAAGGCATTGATTCACTGATTAGCAATGCATATGCAGTTGAGACAAAAAGACCGGAAACAGAAAAGAAGGAACCAGAGCTGACAGTGAAGCTTCGTTTGGTGGAGCCTGCTGCATCTCAGCCAAGAAAAAATTTTGATGAGAATGCATTGACGGAATTGGCAGAGTCCATCAAAAAATATGGGGTGATTCAGCCGATTGTCGTGAAAAAGGTGGGAGATCACTATCAGATTATTGCAGGAGAGCGCAGATGGAGAGCAGCAAAGCAGGCTGGTCTGAAGGACATTCCGGTTATCGTAAAGGATTACGATGAGCAGCAGATTGCCGAGATTGCTTTGATTGAAAATCTTCAGAGAGAGGATCTAAATCCGATTGAGGAAGCGAGAGCATATCAGGCTCTGATTGAAAAGTACCAGTTAAAGCAAGAAGAGATTGCCGAGAAGGTGTTTAAGAGTCGTAGTGTGATTACAAATGCATTGAGACTGTTAAAGCTGAATGAGGCAGTTCAGGATATGCTGATGGAAGGCAAAATTACGAATGGACATGCCAAGGCGATTCTGGGACTGGATGATAAGGATCAGCAGTTGGAAGTGGCACAGAAGGTTGTGGATGAACAGTTGAGTGTGCGAGATACGGAAAAGTATATCAAGAATCTGCAGGATAAAAAGAATGAGGTAGCAGTAGCAAAGCCTGTTTTACAGAACAAGACTCTCTATGAGACATTGGAAAGCCGTATGAAGTCGCGTATGGGGACAAAGGTTCAGATTAAGAGAAAATCTGAGGATAAGGGTAAGATTGAAATTGACTATTACTCAAATGAAGACTTGGAGCGCATCATGGAGTTGATGGGCATTAATGAAGATACAATAGAATAAATGAATTAACCCTAGCGGAAAAATATTTGAACCAAAATCTATTAAGGCAGATTCAAATAGTTTTATCAGAGGAAAGGAATAGAATATGGAAATTCTGAATCAGGCAATGGAATTTACACAGCAGTACAGTCTATTTTTCTTGGCAGGCATGTTTGTTGTGATTTTAATTCTTGTGATTTGCATGACAGTCATGAATAGCAGAATGAAGGAGCTTCAGTCTGCATATGATGATTTTATGCGCGGCAATGATGGAAAGTCTCTTGAGGGTATCTTAAAGACAGTAGTAGAAGATAACAAGCGTGTAAAAATTCAGTGCAAGCGTGATATTGATGAGATTATCAGTATGAAGAAGGGACTGAAGGCTACCTACAAGAAGATTGGTATTATGAAGTATGATACCTTTAGGGGAATGGCTGGAAAGCTGAGCTTTTCACTTGCTCTTTTGGATGGAGATGACAGTGGATTTGTACTGAGTAGTATGCACACACAGGATGGTTGCTATAGCTATTTGAAAGAAATCATTCACGGTGAGTCTCATGCGACATTGAGCAATGAAGAGCGCGATGCATTGACGATGGCACTCAATTACAATGTGGATGCAGCAAAGCTCGAGGAAAAGCAGCAGGCTAGACAGGCACAGCAAGCGCAGCCGGTACAGCCAGTACAGGAAGAACAAACTGAAGAAAAATAATAAAAAACGGTTTTGAGGAATGATCCTTAAAACCGTTTTTTTTATTAGGAGTAGTCGACAAATAAATAATTGGAGCTTTTAGGACACAAGAATGGGAACCCTTGAACATTCAATGAACGAATAATTTATAGAATGGAAAGAAGTTCGCTTAAATTGGTGATCTCATAGGTTGGTGACTGTGGGAGTGTATTCGTTGTCTTCTTGGGATTAAACCAGCAGGTATCAATTCCATATTGGATGCCACCGCTGATATCAGAGGTGAGGGAGTCGCCAATTACAAGAGCTTGAGACGGATTGATGCCTAGCTTAGAAAATACATAGTCAAAATATTCAGGCTTTGGCTTTTGAAAACTGATTTCCTCGGAGATAAAAAGATTAGAAATCATAAAGATAAGTTCGGATTTGGAAAGGCGGCTGTGCTGGGTATTGCTTCTGCCATTCGTGATGATAGAAAGTGTATAACCTCGTTCGCGCAGGATGCGGCATGTGGATAACGCATCTTTAATTGGTGTGCAGTCTTCACCAAGATGGTCTTGATAAAGCTTACTCATCAAAGCTGGATCACCATCAGCACCGACAGCAGCAGAAAAATCACGAAAGCGAGCAACTGATAGGGCAGTCGTGGTGATTTCACCGCGCTCATATGCCTTCCAGTAGGAGAGATTAATACTCTGATAAAGAGCGAGTACTTCTGATGAAAATGAAATATGGAAATAGTCACATACTTTGTGAAAAGCATAGGTCTCGCCAGCATCAAAGTCAAAGAGTGTACCGTCGAGATCAAAGAGTAAGTTGGTATATTTCGAATTCATGGTGTGTTCCTTTCTAACATGGGTCTGTATAAGTATGATATTTAAAAAATTTTATCGTGCAAGCACGAACAACTTTGAGGGATTTTTATCCCTAGTATCATTTAGACTATAGTAGCATGGGACTCTCGGATTGGCAAGTTAAAATGTTCCACGTGGAACATTTACAAAGCATCTTCGTAACCTGCAAAGCAAACCGTGTAAACCCACTTTACAAAAAAGAATCCGTGGTATATAATGAATAATGCCTGTTTTCCTTATAAAACAAGGTGTTAGGTGAGTATGAGAGTAGAGATAGAAAGGTTTGGAAAGCTATGTTAGATATCAAGTTTGTCCGCGAGAATCCGGACGTTGTCAGACAGAACATCCGTAATAAGTTCCAGGATGCTAAGCTGCCGTTGGTTGATGAGGTAATTGCTCTGGATCTTCGCAACCGTGAGATCAAAAAGGAGGTTGAGACCCTTCGTGCAAATCATAAGAAGGCATCTAAGCAGTATGGTGCACTTCGTGCACAGGGAAAGTTAGAAGAGGCTGAAAAGCTGCGTGCAGAGGATGCTGCGTCAGAAGAGCGCATGACAGCACTGAGTGCAGAGGAGAAGCATGTTGAGGCAGATCTGAAGCAGAAGATGATGATTATCCCGAACATCATTGATCCATCTGTTCCGATTGGAAAAGATGACAGTGAGAATGTAGAGGTTGAGCGCTTTGGTGAGCCGGTTGTTCCGGATTTCGAGATTCCGTATCACACAGAAATTATGGAGAAATTTGATGGTATTGATCTTGACAGTGCAAGAAAAGTAGCCGGAAACGGTTTTTACTATC
>CAUCWU010000010.1 GCA_958446555.1 uncultured Lachnospiraceae bacterium
CGCAGCTTTTAATGATGAAAAGGATGCAGTTTTGTCAAAATATGTTTTAAATGTATCAAGTGCATTTTCCCGGCTCTTAACCTGATTGGCCTCAACAAAATATGCGTCCATATATGATGTGTCGCCTGTCATGACATACATTTTCACCTGTTCGGTGAGATAATCAGCGCCTTTTTCAAGCTGCTGCGCTGCTTTTTCGCCTTGAATGTACTGCTCTGTTGACTCATTCATTGCAAAAAACTCATTCTCGCCCTGTATTATAAGAAAGACAAATGCCAGTGCCAAAAACAGTGTAATCCAAATCCCAAAGCGGCTCACTTTTCGTATCTCAATTTTCCTTTTTGCCCCCATACCTGCTCCTTTCAACATTTTTATACGCATTCTGCATCATTTTATTTTTACATGTTGCATTGTATGCAGCAGCAAAAAGGATATACAGACTGTCACATAAATCATAATACCATGATTTTCTGTCAATTTCAATATTCACACTTGAAAACCATTGCACCGGAGGGCTTTCGTAAAATACCCCGTTAACTGTAACTTAGATTTAAGTATTGGTTTATCCGTTAACTGTAATTTTATACGTTCCCTTTGAGAAATCAACTTCTACGCATGTACCATCTGCGAATGTACTCTGTTGGCGAAGACCTGTTTTGTCGAGAATGCGGTGGCTGACTAACTCACTATAGGCTACGTGTTCATGAAGTGATGCTACCTGATCGCAGCGTTTCTTTTGTTCTTCTTCTGTGAAATCGCTGCCTGCTCCAAATGCACCGTCTGTTCCATCATAAGCACCATTTCTGTCAAAATATGGTGCGCCTCCGTTAATAAGTGCATAGAGCATGTAATCTTCGTTTTCATGCTTTTCCATCATCCACGGAATGATTACGCAGTCATGATATACAAGATTAAATAATGGCACTGGGATTCCCTGTTTTGGTTCTTCTGGACGGCGCATCATAAAATCATATGGCGCATAGTGGCAGAAAACAAGATTAGCGACTGACCAGTCTGCTACCTCCTCGGAACTTGACAGAATATTTTGTGACAGCAAATATGCAAAGCAGCGGCTTCTAAATTCCAGACATTCCTTTCTTGTCATTTTGTGATGCGGCTCAAAGCATTCATCTGGCTCGTTGCACGTAAATACATCAAGATAAGCGCAGTCAAGCTTTATATCATGAGCTGCCAATTCCAAGAAATTTCTCTTTACATAATAAGGTGCCTGTGTTGCACAAAGATATGTCTGATTACCGCCCGCCCAGTTTGCATGAGAAGGAATGGATCCATCTTCAAGATGAATGGCTGATGATTCATTATAAGTGCTGGCGCGGAAATAATAATCACGGTACTGATCATGGATTCCAAAAACATAACCGCATTCATGAATTGTATCACAAAGCTCCTTCATGCCTTCCCAGCCGCCTGCTTCAATACATGCTGGAAGATAATCTGGATGCTCGTTGTCATAGCCTGGATCTCCCCAGCCATCTAAATGAAGATAAAGCTTCTTAATTCCAAGCTTTTCATAGCAATGACGAATCTGCTTAGTGCGCACTGCAAAAGGTGTTAAATGATTGTTTTTCTCAGGTGCTTCTGGATCAAAAAAGCGAGACTCTGGCTGAACAAGTGTCTTAATACCTGCATGAACAAACATGCTTCCTACTAATTTCTCGACATCTGCGCGCGCTGCCTTTTCACGAAGAGTGTGAAATGTTCCCTGTTCCTTTGTATAATTTCTATAAAACTTACACATGGTATTATAATCACAGTCTTTTTCAAAATGATACAATAAGGTTCTTCGATAGCGCATTGAGCCAAGTGATTTATAAAGTACCATTCCCACACTTGTCTGTGCTTCGCCTGATTCATGAGCCGCACGGTAGCCTGCATCCTCTGGCTGCTCACATATTGCAATATAGCCGTTTCTATCTTTAATCTGGGAAAACCATGGCATATATGAGCCTTCCGTACACATGCGGCCATCAAATGGCACTTTTCCCAGCTTTGTTTCCCAACCATTTGGAATAAGCAAACCCTGTCCCCAGTTTAAGAGCGTATACCAATCTTCACTATCACACATAAAGTCCATTGCACCCGGCCACACAACTTCATCCATGCCAGATGCCGGCTCTATGATCGGAATCCACTCAAAATGAACATCACCTGTCGATAATTCAATCCAGATATATGTCTCAAAACAAAGCTCTGGCACCTGCTCAAAATTTTCATAATGGCTCACAAGTCCGAAGCCTATTCCTGTATCATATCTTTTATGTGAGACGTTTTTAGCCTCTGAAAAAAGCACATCTTTTCCATTATACTTAAAATAAGGCTGATAATTATGCTGCCAAGTCCATTTCGTGCCATCTGCGTAAATATCGCAGTGCAGCGTCTCCTCATGAAAATCAAGTTTTATTATGTTATCTTTTATTGTAATCATAAATTCTCCCCTATCTAATCTCAAATATAGTTTTTGTGACAACAAGGCAGATGCCATTTTGCACCTGCCTTGTATTGTCTAATTTAAAACAATTTAGATATTTCTTACATTCCCTTTGCTGCATCTGCACATGCGTCCATAGCCTCGATCACAGCACTTCTAAGACCTTCCTTTTCTAATACACGGACTGCTTTAATTGTAGTTCCTGCCGGTGAGCATACCATATCCTTTAACTCACCCGGATGTTTTCCAGTCTCCAAAACCATCTTTGCGCTGCCCATAACTGCCTGTGCAGCAAATTTATAAGCCTGCGCACGCGGCATGCCCTGCTCTACTGCTGCGTCTGCCATAGCTTCAATAAACATAAATACATATGCCGGAGAACTTCCGCTTACTGCAACAACTGTATCCATCAGCTTTTCGCTGATAACCTCTACCTTGCTAAAGCCGCTTAAGATCTCGCAGACATATTTTACTTCCTCTTCTGTAACATATTCATTTGGGGTAGCACCGGTCATGCCCTCGCCTACCATTGCCGGTGTATTTGGCATTGTACGAACGATCTTAACTGGCTTTCCAAACTGTTCTGACAACCATGCAAGTGTCTTTCCTGGCGCAATTGTGATGACTAACTGCTCTTTTCTCACATGATCTTTGATCTCGGTGATGACCGACTCATAATACTGAGGCTTTACAGCGAGAACCAACACGTCAACTGCATCTACTACTTCAAGATTGCTCTCAAGTGTATGAATCCCGTACTGCTTTTTTACACGCTCTCTACTCGGCTCAAACACATCAGAACCGTACACATCCTCTGCGTTAAAAATTCCATTCTTGATGATACCACCCATCATTGCGCTGGCCATATTGCCGCATCCAATAAATCCTAATTTCATTGTGTTTTCCTCCTGCCCTTGGCTGTTGTTGTGTTGATGTCTATTGCCCTATCCTACTGGAAAGTGCAATCAGTGAAAACTTTGCTCAGTACGATTGATGATCTCATCCTGCAGTGCCTTGCTTAGATTTCTAAAATGATCACTATAGCCTGCCACACGCACAATCAGATCCTTATACTCCTCTGGATGATTCTGTGCATTGATCAAGGTTTGTCTGTCGATGACATTAAACTGGATATGATGACCATCCATGTTAAAGTAAGCGCGAATCAGATTTGCCATCTGGTTTAATCCCTCGTCACCTGCTACCACACTCGGTGTAAACTTCTGATTCAGAAGTGTTCCGCCTGTCATCAAATGATCCATCTTTGCGCAGGATTTAATGACAGCTGTAGGCCCGTTAACATCGGCACCCTTCTCCGGAGAAATACCCTCGGAAACTGGAACATGTGCCAGACGACCGTTTGCACTTGCCATCATAACCTCTCCAAAGTAGACATGGCAGGTGGTTGGGAGCATGTTGACGCGGTAGCTTCCACCAAGCATGTTTGGACGACCTGTCACTTCTTTTTGATAGGTCTCAAATACGCTCTGCATAATCTCGTCTGCATACTCATCGTCATTTCCGTACTTCGGACTGTGATTCTTGACAAGATTTAAAATGCGCTCATGTCCCACAAAATTGTCATCAAGAGCAGCCATCAGCTCATCCATTGTAAAGTTCTTCTTATCATATACATTGTACTTGACAGCAGCTAGGCAGTCGGTGATTGTTCCAATTCCAACACCCTGAAGATACTTGGTGTTGTATCTTGCACCGCCAGCATTGTAATCCTTGCCCTTTGCGATACAATCATTGGTCAGAATGGATAGAAACGGTGCCGGCATGCAGTCTGCAAAGATCTTCTCAATAATATTGCTGCCTGCTACCTTCACGTCGATAAAGTATTTCATCTGCTTCTTAAATGCATCAAACAGCTCGTCATAGGTCTTAAAATCAGCTGCATATCCAAGTTTTAATCCAAGCTGCTTTCCACTGACCTTATCATATCCATTGTTTAAGGTTAACTCAAATACCTTTGGAATATTGAAATATCCAGTCAAAATATAGGCTTCGTTTCCAAATGCACCAGTCTCAACACAACCACTGGTTCCACCGCGTCTGGCATCGGCAAGTGATTTTCCTGCATTCAAAAGCTCCTGAACAATTGCCTCTGTGTTATAGAAGGCTGGCTGACCCCATCCCTTTCTGGCAATCTCGCAAGCTCTCTTTAAGAACTTCTGCGGTGTCTTGCGGCTGATCTGCACATTGGAGCTTGGCTGTAGTAGCTTCATCTCATCCATGCAGTCCAAAATCAGATAGGAGACATCGTTGACACCGTTTTGTCCGTCCGGTGTGATACCACCCGTATTTAAATTTGCAAAATCGGTGTAGGTGCTGCTCTCCTTTAATGTAATACCAACCTTTGGCGGTGCCGGCTGATTGTTAAATTTCACCCACAGACACTCCAAAAGCTCAAGTGCCTTTTGGTCATCGAGAATACCATCCTCTACGTCCTTCTGATAGAATGGATTCAAATGCTGATCAAAGCGTCCCGGCGAATAGGCATCCCATGGATTTAACTCGGTTGTCACACCAAGATGTACAAACCAATACATCTGAATGGCCTGCCAGAAGGTTTGCGGCTTATGTGCCGGAACCACATCACAGTTTGCGGCAATCTGAAGAAGCTCGTTTCTTCTCGTCTCGTTTGTCTCTTTTTGGGCAAGCTCTCTTGCATAATCGGCATAGCGCTTTCCAAGAAGAATGATTGCATCACATGCCTTTGCCATACCGCGAAGCTGATTTCTCTTCTCAAATGCCTCTGTGTCATGGAAATAGTCAAGTCCTGCGATTGAGTCCTCAATATCCTTTTTGTAATCCAAAAATCCTTTCTCATACAGCTTGAAAGAACCAACTGTGTGACCCGGACCACGCTGCTCCATAAACTCAGTAAAGATACCTGCTCCATAGCAATCCTTCCACTGATCGGACATATTTGCTAAAATCTTTGAACGGGTTGAGCGCTTCTCCCAAAACGGAATGATCTCCTTTTCCTGATAGCTGTAATCCTCATCCTTTACCGTAAAGCTGATTAGCTTTCGATCGTTCATGACATGCATATCTTCGATTGTATGACAACAAAGCTCTGGGAATGTCGGTGCACCATGTGGAGAATCTCCCTTTTCTCCTACAATCAGTTCTCCATCTCCGATATAAAGTGTCTTTGCTGCAAAATAGTCATATAAAACCTGTGCACGAAGCTCCGGAACTGATAACTGTCCCTCATATTTCTTATAGGTAGCAGTCTCACTTTTTGCTCTCTCCATATCAATGTGCGGCTGTGTCGTGACACTTAATTCACGAAGTGCCTGCACACGCTCATTCATTCCTCTTTTTTCCATTTTTTTGCCCTTTCTTTTCCGTAGTTATATATAAAATAATGTCCAACTGATGCTCACGAATTGCTCTATTGTGATACAATTTATCCACCAATCTTAACTTTTGAAAAGCCTGCCTGTGTAAACAAAGCTGCCAGCTGCTCCATCTTCTCATTCGACGGGACAGCAAACTCACTTCCCATATACTCGCACGATAAGCGACTGTATTTGCTGCTTCCGGTGTTGTGATATGGCAGCAGATTGACCTGAGCGACCTTAATCTTCTCATCGACCAACCAGCTTACAATCTTTTTCATACTATCTTCGTCTGCATTGACACCTTCCACAGTTGGGATACGAATGTAAATTCTTGCGCCATCATCGCTTAATTTTTTTAGATTATCCAAAATCAAGCGATTGTCTGCACCGATGAATTTTTTATGTACCTCTGTGTCCATCGCTTTGATATCGTAGAGAAACGTATCAATATATGGTAAAATTCGCTTAAAATTCTCATATGGCGCGTAACCGCTCGTATCGATGGTTACTGTGATTCCCTGACGATGTAGTCCCTTTACCAATTCTTCGATATAATCCATATCCATGCACATGACTTCTCCACCTGAGAGCGTCACACCGCCGCCGGACTCCTCATAAAACATCTCGTCTTTTTTTAGCTCTTTTAACAGTTCTCTTACTGTATACTCTTTTCCTGCGACTTCGCGGATATTTTGCAGACAATGTGTCACACATACACCACAACCGGTACATTTTTCATAATCTGTCACAGACTTGCCATCCTCAATTGAGATCGCACCGTTTGGACAGACATTGACACAGGCCATACAGCCAGTGCATTTTTCCCGATTTGTCAAGATCTGACGTTCAAACTTTTGCGTCTCTGGATTGTGACACCATGCACAGCGAAGCGGACATCCCTTAAAAAACACGGTTGTGCGGATGCCGTCGCCGTCGTGAATCGAATATTTCTGAATATTCGTTACAAGGCACATATTGCACCTCCTCTTTTTGTTTTTTCCTAGCTTTCTTCTCTGTCTTCTTTTTTATTTTCTCCCGATTTTCTTCTGTTTTTAGAAGGCAAATTCTGGTATCATCATAACACTGAGAACCACCAATGTCAATCAAATGCCCGGTCAGTGCGTCAAATCTTTGACCCACTTGTACTTGCGAAAATGATATAGTACCCACGGCAATTTTCCAACTTCGTCGATGCAGGTGCAAGCATAGACGAGTACGACTGGCCAATGGAACAAGTAGGTTCCAGCTGCAGCCAGTGGAATCGCAAGACACCACATACAGACAGCTAGACTATACATATCAAACAGCGTATCGCCACCCGAGCCGAAGATGCCATTGATGGTTACGTCGTTGACAGCTCGTCCAATCATATAGAATGCAATGACAGCAAACATGCCCTTTAGATACTGCTGTGCCTGCGGTGTTAGCTTCACAAAATGAAGAATGATTGGTGCAGATATGATCATCAGAAGAGACGCGAAAATACCACATGCAAATGAGATCTTTAGTAGACGAATGCCATATCTCTTTCCTTTTTCGAGATGTCCGGCACCAAGTTCGTTTCCGATCATGATTCCGGCTGCACTGGAAATTCCGGCACTAAAACAGCAGATAATATCACGCACAACGGCTGCCACTGAGTTTGCCGCTGCCGCATCGGTTCCAAGATGTCCCATAAAGGACGAGTAGGACGTAAAACCAATTCCCCAGAATAGACATGCGCCCAAAAGCGGCAGGCCACATTTCCAGAAATCCTTGGACAATTGCTTGTTTCTTTGAAACAGATCGCTCATATCTGGGTGAAGAAAGCCTGGTCGATAGGAAATCATGATCGAACAGAGAAGCTCGATGATACGCGCAATCAGTGTTGCAAGCGCGGCTCCTCTCACGCCCATCGGTTCAATTCCAAAGCCACCGAAGATAAAGATCGCATTTAAAATGATGTTGATACATACGGTCATTGAGCTGATGATTGCTGTTGTCTTTGCATGCTCACTTGTCTTCATGATGACTAAGTAGCACTGGGAAATTCCTGTGATTAGGTACGAGAATCCTGCAATCTTTAAGTAGCTGACACCGTAACCGATTAATACTTCCTCATTTGTAAAGAGTAGCATCAGATATCGACCCAAAAAGACGCATCCAATGAAAAATACGGCTGATACCAGTCCGCACAGTCGAAGTGCCATGCAAAAGATCTGATCGAGTGTCTTCTTGTCTCCCTTTCCCCAATACTGTGCGCCCAAAATGCCTAGGCTGGCTGTCGCCGCTGATAAAAACATATTTTGAATAAACTGAATCTGTGTTGCAAGCGATACAGCTGACATAAAATTTTGATCCATGCCGCCTAGCATAAATGCGTCGGCCACTGCCACCATCGCAAGCATCAAATTCTGAAGCACAATCGGAACCATCAAGTTCCAAAGCTTCCTATAGAATGCTTCGTCTTTTTGTATCTTGCCCATTTTATTCCCTCTCTTTTTTGTTTTTTTCTTTGAGTTCTTTGGGGTCAGGCACGGATAAACTATCGTTTATCGTGCACTGACCCCGAACCTTTGACCCCGAAACTTGACCTTAGCAGGACTAAGGCGATTGTAGCATATCGGCTCTTTTGTGTACATGGATTTATTGAGCTTTTTACAGACAAAAACAGCCATGCAATACCCGAAGGTACCACATGGCTGTTCTATTTTGTTTGATCAAGCTCGCAGCTTCGATTCTGTCACCCCTAGCTGTCTAAACTGCAAGCGACCGCTCCCCCTCTAATGCAAAACTCTTTTGACTCTACGATGCGCTGTCACACCCACAAAATTTTGTGAGCTTTCCAGCAAGACAATTGACCTGTTGGAATCAGCGTTTTAATATGTAATATACGCTCCGGTCAAATTCACAACCTCACTGTTGTCGTTGATTGCGTAGACACAGTAGAAGCCGGTTTTGTCGAGTGAAAATGGATAAGAAAATTTTCCAGTTGCATAAATGCATCTGCGAATTCCGCCTGGCTCAATGATACCGACACGAAGGATCTTTCCAACTGGTGTAACATCACCACTTACTGCTATAGTTTGGGTATTGGTTGCCCAGAAGTCCTTTGTGGTTCTCATGAAGTCACTCGGTAGATTCCAGTTGAAATTGGCTGCTGATGACATCAGTTCAATCAAATCGTCATCGACTTCTGTTGTATAGCCATCGGTCGGCAACACATCGATAAACTCAATTCCAGTATTGACATAATCCTCTGGGTTGATCGTGCTATTATCCTCAGGAGTCACATTACCAGCCAGTAAATCAATATCACCAAGCACCTGAATGCCTGCATCTTCCTCTTCTACATCCGTCAGATCATATAAAACACGATATCCTCCTGCCATCACACCAGTTGACGCAAGAGCGGAACTTGCTGAGGCAAAGGAAACAGCGACTGCTGCGAGTACACCAAAGACTCTTGATTTTTTCGTCGCATTTTTTATTGATTTTTTCATCGTTATCATTTTCTGCATCCTCCCATCTAACTTCATAGGTTGCGTTCCTATTGAAGAATACAGATTAGACACTTCTGCCTGTGCCTGTTCAGATACATAAATGAGCACTTCTGAGTAGGCTCTCATACTGCTTATATACTTGCTGCATACCTTCCAGTCACAGGCATATTCATTCCATTGACTCATCTCTGCGGCTAAGCCGCGTGTCCATGGATTAAACCAATGAATCACTTCAACAATTTTTGCTGCTGTCAAAAACCAAAGGTCTTTGCGCGTGTAGTGGACAAGCTCGTGAACCATTGTGACATGTTCCACAAATTCGTCCGATTTGCCTATTGGCAACACAATCTTTGGGTGAATCAGTCCCACGGTAATTCCACCGCAGCAAATCCCTTCTTTTTCACACAGTAACACTCGTCCGGGACGCATTTTAGTCTGTCTGCAAATCTCCTGAAAATGCTCTTGTTTCTCCTTTGACGCAGGAAGTGCATCGCTAAGCCAATGAGCGGTTCTCTCCCACTGTTCTTGAACACTTTCAAAATTTGCTATCAGTCCCAAAAGCCAAATCATAAATAACAGAAGACCAATCATTGTGATAACTGGTGTTGTTTGCATAAATCTTCCATCTAACACTAGTATTTCGTTAATGATTAATACAACTCCCAACCCCAAAGGCAAAAGATATGCCACTATCACCGCGCGTAGCAAATAAAACAATAGCCGCGTATATCCTTTTCCTTCAAGTCTGTGTACTGCATGCAGCCAGATTGCAAGCATCAAGCTACCCCATACATGTGCTGCCAAAATTGCAAAAACTACATCACTGATCCATTTCATCCAACAAGCCTCTTATCTGTTTGATATCTTCTTTAGAAAGAGACTGGTTGTTTGACAGTGCTGCGATGAACTCTGCCGGTTTTCCATCGAACCAGAAATTTACTTCACGAGCTGAGAGGTTTGCCTTGTACTCCTCTTCACTCTTCTCTGCATGAATGTAAGAAATTCTTCCTGCACGGCGAGAGCTAATGAAACCCTTTCCGTTTAAACGGCTTAAGAACGTTACTACAGTAGTTCTCTTATAGTCTCTCTGGTAACGCTCCTGGATCAAATTGATCAGCTCCGGAACTGATATATCTTCCTTCTGATCCCAAATTACCTTCATAATCATTGCTTCACAAGTACTTAATGGTTCTCTTTCCATAGTCTGACACACCTTTCTATGCGCACCAGATACCTGTCTCCTTCAATAGGAATTTCACGCCCTAAATGTACTACACCGGTTAGAAGTTTACAAGTGTCGTGTTTACCATTTGATACCTATAGTATCATGGTGCGCATCTGCGATATTTTTAGTTTGGGTTTTACACACCTTTTTGCATACAGTAACGACTATATGCACATTTTGTATTGACAAGTCTATTGCATTCGACTTCTTATAATTATACTCTTGTGAAATGCAACAACTTGCTTCTGAAATCACCCGAGATTGGGCGAATCAGATAGCCGTACTTTTCAAGAATCTCTCCGGTGTAGGTCTCCCCTGTTTCCTCGAGACGATATACGGCTGTCGGCTCAAAGCCTCTTAAATAAAGCTTTCTGCTGTGCGCATTCGGCGTTGCAAGTACCTGGACATAAGTGACGAGCACCTCACTCTTGTCCTTTGCCGATACTGCCCAGCAATCATACAAATGATTCTCACTGTAGGATGCGATGCGATAGTAATCACCCTCACGCACCAGTTCATGGTACTTGTGGTACATCACAATCTGCTGTGGAATCTGTGCTCTGTCTTCTTCTGGAATCTTGGTGACATCTAGCTCATAGCCAAAGGTTCCGGCAAGTGCCACATGGCCTCTTGTCTCAAACGGGGTCACACGACCAACTGTGTGGTTCGGACAGTCGCTGACATGAGCGCCCATCGAGCACAGTGGGTAAATCAGTGCGGTTCCCTCCTGAATCAGCAGTCGCTCAATTGCGTCTGTGTCATCAGAGCACCAGATCTGAGGCGAGTAGTAAAGCATACCCGGATCAAATCTTGCACCGCCGCCTGAGCAGTTCTCCAAAAGAAGCTCTGGAAATTCCGTAACCAACCGCTCCTGCAATTCATATACGCCAAGTACATAGCGGTGGAATAATTCCTGCTTATGTTCAGCAGACAGGTAACTGCTTCCAAGGTCACTTAACTGACGGTTCATATCCCACTTGACATAGCGGATGTTTGCACTGTGAAGGATCGTCGAAACCTGATCGTACACATAGTCTCGAACTTCCTTTCTAGATAAGTCGAGCACATACTGACAACGGCTCTGTGTCGCTTTTCTTCCATCGATGTGGATTGCCCAGTCTGGATGCACCTGATACAGATCGGAATCCGGGGAAATCATCTCCGGCTCAAACCAGATACCAAACTCCAAACCGATCTTATTTATCTCATCGACTAAGTATTTCAGACCGCCCTTAATCTTTTGAGTGTTTACCTTCCAGTCGCCAAGTGAGCTGTCATCGTTGTTTCGATGTCCAAACCATCCATCGTCCATGACAAGCATCTCAATTCCACACTTTTTGGCTTCTCTTGCAATATCAAGAAGCTTTTCAGTGTCAAAATTGAAATAGGTTGCCTCCCAGTTGTTGATCAAGATTGGACGCTTGCGGTGGTTGTACGGGCTTCGAATCATATGACTGCGGTAGAAATCGTGATAGCTTCTGGACATCTTTCCAAGTCCTTGTGAGGAATAAACCAGAACAACCTCCGGTGCCTGGAATGATGCGCCTGGTGCGAGCTGCCAACAAAATTCTTCAGCTGCAATACCCATTACCATGCGAACCATATCAAACTGAGTGCGCTCAGCCTGAGCGATAAAGTTTCCAGAATACACAAAATGCATTCCGTAAACCTTTCCGTGCTCCTCATCACAGTTTCTTGTGACAAGTGCCTGGAACGGATGCTCCTGATGACTAGATTCGCCTTTTAATGAGGACATCAGCTGTTTGCCGTAGGCAAGCGGGTTTCTCTGAATATGACGCTCTCTTGCCCATGAACCATGCAGATTTAAAAGCTCGAAGTTTTCATTGTCCATATCGAGACATGCACTGTAGACCTTCTCTAAACGAAGATTTTGTGAACCCTCATTTACAATGCGTGCGCTTCTGGTAATGACATCTTCTTTTTCAAAAACCGAATACATCAGCTCTACAGATAATCCAAGCACTGGATCCTTGCAGGTGATCACCAGTGTCGAAACCTCATCCTCTGTTCCAAATGATGCCGGAAGTCCTAAGAGGCTAGGCTTTCCTTTTGTGATCGTATGAGAGGAATAAAAAATCTCAGAAGCCTTGCTTCCTGCCTCATTTCTCACATCCAAACAGCTCTCTCTGTAATCACCAATTCCGCCAGTCGGATATTCCATTGGGAAAAAGTCAAGAAAAGCAGACTTTTCTCTCAAGTTCTCGGATGGGGTAAATGGTGGCTCACTTGTGCGAAGCAATGTACCCACTGCGTCGCCAAAGAGTCTGTCGCCATAATAGACATGTCCCACATATCCTTCCTTTGTTAGACCGATTACATAAGTTGTGTTTGCTGTATCAAGCTGAAATAGCTGTTTTTCTTCAAGATATCGAATCAACTTCTCGCCCTCCTTGTCGCGCTCATGCAGTTTCTGCACTTCTGTTAGTATATCTGACTTTTGTAAAAATGTAAAGATTCTTCTTATTTTCTGTCTTTTTGTCTGATATTGCGTGACAGTTTTTGTCTATATTGTATAGTTTTTGTGCCAGATTCGACACTTAGGCAAGTGTCTTCGCAAATGCAAGCGTCTTTTCTAGTGCTTCTTCCTTTCCGACATTGGAAAGTTGAAGATCATGGGCAAACGCTAAAATCTCACTAAACTCTGGTCCTGGCTTTAGACCAGCCTTAATTAAATCAGCTCCCATCACACACGGCTGTGCCATCGTGTACTGGTACCAAGAAAGGCGCTCCTGTAAAAATTCCTCATACTCATGGATAATGCGTCCACTTCCTTTTCCCATCTGATCTGCTGTCGATAATAAAAGAAGGTCTGACGGAGAGATTGCTTTATCAAATAGATTATTGGTCGCTTTCTTTCCTCTATGTTCTCTGGCAACTTCGTATGGAAGCATATGAAGTGTTGTCATATTTCTCACATAGCGAATGAGCTTTGTCTCGTTTGTAATCTGATCCAAAAACTCTTTTACAAATGGCTCGCCCAGCTTTGCATGACCATAAGCATGAATCTCACCATCTTCTACTGTTGTCGCTGTGATTTTTCCAAGATCATGAGTCAGAGCAGCTAACATCAGCCCCAGTGGATTTTCTGCCTTGTCTCGAAGCGAAGCTGCACTGTCAAGGACAAGCATTGTGTGATTCCAGACATCACCCTCTGGATGATACTTTGGCGGCTGAACAAGTCCAATTAAATCGGTCAGATGCAAAAACCAGTCGTCTAGCTGATTCATCTTTTTCATCTCTTCAAAGAAAATCGACGGATGATTTGCCTTTAAAAGTGCCTTCTCTAGCTCACTCATCACGCGCTCTTTGGCAAGTGTCGTCAAATCCATTGTGCACGAAAGTTCTATTGTCTCTGGTGCAATCGTAAATTCAAAGCGAGCGGCAAACTGTGCTCCGCGAAGCACACGCAGCGGATCCTCTGCAAATGTGTGCGGATTGACATGGCGAATCACACCTTTTTTTAGATCTTCCTGTCCGCCAAAATGATCGATAATCTCACCAGTCAACACGTCCTGCATCATTGCATTGATGGTAAAATCACGGCGCATTGCAGCCTTGTAGGTGCCAAGGAATGGATCAACATAAATTTTAAAATCCTTATGTCCGCGACCAGTCGCCTCCTCTTTTCGAGGCATTGCGATATCGATATCATACCCTCGAAGTCCATAGACACCAAAGCTTGCGCCCATCTCGGTTCTTGTGCCAAGTCCGTCTAAAATGTGCTCAAGCTCATCCGGCTCTACACCGTGAATTTCAATGTCAATATCTTTGCTGTGAATGCCCATTAAAAGATCTCGCACGTAGCCACCGACAAGGTAGGTCTTTCCACCCTTTTGTGCCACACACTGGGCAATTTTTTCTGCCATTTTCAGATCGCGATTTTCCATATAATATTACTACTCTTTCTATTATTACTTTTATAGTGAAAATTTAAGTTTCGGGGTCAGGCATGAACTGACCCCGAAAACTACTAACATCCTGTGAACTGCAATATACATTGCATCTTAACTAATGAATTCAAAGAAGTCAAAGTCTGCCGGAATTCGACTTCCGCAACCTCCATTGTTTGCATAGATGCCGACAAGTGTACCTGTATGGCGCTTTGGATCGTCCGGTACGCCCTCGTCGCACAGGTAAATGCAGTCGTTTAATACACCTGCTAGACTCCAATTTTCCCCGTCATAGCTGTAATAAAAGCTTCTTGTCAGCTGATCGACTTCGACTTTTAACCAGATTGGTACATTCTTTACGTCGGTTACCTCTGCAATTAATTCCTCGCCGTGATTTCGATTGATGACAAGCTGCAGCTTTCGTCCACCCTCAAAGCACAGAGAAAATCTTGCATAGGTTGCCGTACTGTAATAGCAAGTAAGTCCTGCCTGCTCGCCGTCCTTAGTGGGATCAAATTCAAGTTTTGTCGTTGCCGTGTAGGAAAGCTCCTCCTCTCTTCGAAGAAGCGTATTTTTTGCACGGATTTCAAAGAGCTGTCCGTCCTGCGTCCAAATCCTGAAAAAGCCTGGGCGCTCGGTCAGTGAATAATTTCCCGGTGCCGGTCTTCTGACAAACTCCCAATGCACATCTAGCTTTTCACTGTCAAAATCGTCCCTCTGCCATTTTGGATAGATCACTTCTGGAAGATTTGGCGCTTTCTGCTCGGTACTTGGGCCTTTGCCTTCGTTGATCAAAAACCAACCATCGTCCAACCAGCTAACTGGATCCAGTCCTGTTTCTCTTCCAACTGTCGTGTAGGCACCTGGCACACGGATCTCTCCCGGCTTTGGTCCCTTTGTGCTTGCGACCTCGATTCCTCTGTTTGGCCGACCCATCAGATAGTAAAC
The DNA here is from genome assembly GCA_958446555.1 of uncultured Lachnospiraceae bacterium. Taxonomy (GTDB): domain Bacteria; phylum Bacillota; class Clostridia; order Lachnospirales; family Lachnospiraceae; genus Anthropogastromicrobium. The sequence goes on from CAUCWU010000010.1 coordinate 15,372, forward strand.
CCACCAGTCTCCATTGGAATCTTCAATCAGCTTTCCATGGCCGGTTCGCTGAATTGATGCGTTTGGATCGAATTGTCTCATCAGCGGATTGTACGGTGACGGCTCATATGGACCAAATAGATTTTTTGAACGGCCGACATTGATGCCGTGACCATATCCGGTTCCACCCTCTGCCAAAATCGCATAGTAATAATCGCCATGGCGCAAAATATGCGGTCCCTCTGGGCATCTCTCGCCGGTTCCCGGCCAAACTGGAATTAAATCTCCGGTCACTTTTGTGCAGTCATCTGACAGTGGAACCAGATTGATGCCAGGGCTAATTACCATATAGTGTTTTCCATCGTCATCTACAAAATGCGACGGATCAATGCTGTCCACCTCAAGCCAAGACGGCTTCGTGTATGGTCCTTCCGGCTTATCAGAAGATACCACAAGCTGACGGCGCATCACATTATTGTCTCTTTTTCCATCTGCATTCAGGCGAAGCGTCGCCATGATAATAAAGCGTCCATTGCTGTAAGAAATATCCGGTGCCCAGATTCCATGCGAATCACGGATATCGCTTAGGTCTAACTCCTCCGGGTCGGTGATCGCATGTCCAATCAGCTCCCAGTGAACCATATCCTTTGAATGACTGATTGCAATTGCCGGAAAATACTGAAAGGTCGAATTGACCATATAGTAATCATCCCCGACACGGACAACAGAAGGATCTGGGAAGAAGCCCCTCTGGACTGGATTGTGATATGTTCTTGTCATTTTTTCTCTCTCCTTTGAGCCACCAAGGACAGGGCAAGTGGCACTAAAGTGCCGCATTCCCCCGTCCCCGTTGGCTCATTTACTGTAAATTACTGATTTTACTAGGCAGCTGCCCTGAGCACTATCCTCAGTCTTGCTACAAAATACACCGCTCTTTACGCCAACCCAGCGGCCTGGCTCTGCGAGATAGCTTCCTGCCTTCTGATAAGAAACACCATCCGTACTGTAAGAAAACGTAACTTCTTCAAGTGGGAAATTTTTCTCTTTTTCGTTTAGATCCTGTGTTCCAATGCGTTTTACCTGCATGCGAACGATCACGGTATCAGTCTGATCAGAAAAAGCTACGGTTCCTAAAGAGGTGCGCTTTTCTTCTGTACTTTCTACGAGAATCTTTCCGTACTTTTGCTTTCCCTCTACAAAGTCAGCTTGGAGTTTTCCGTCTTTTTCTCTTGTGAAGGTGAGAAGTGCATAGGAAACACCCATTGAGATCACACCGGCTTCCTCGCCTGACTTTAAATCAGACAGAGAAAGTGTTGTATCGCAGATAAATTCTGGTGCTGGCCATTTCTGAAGAAGCAGATTCGGATAATCGCCATATGGCAGGCCCTTTTCCTCACAAACTGCATGTAAACGAAGTGCACTCTCG
>CAUCWU010000011.1 GCA_958446555.1 uncultured Lachnospiraceae bacterium
TCGGGGTGACAGGATTCGAACCTGCGGCCTCCTGGTCCCAAACCAGGCGCTCTAGCCAAGCTGAGCCACACCCCGATGTTGCTTTGTTTTGTCTTTCGTTGTCCTCAAGACATTTATTAGTATATACCATTACAAGTGATTTGTCAACAGTTTTTTTAAAATTTTTTCATTTTTTTCTTCAACGGCACTTTTGTGCCTGTTTTTCGAACAAATCCAGCCTTTTCAGTACCTTGGAGGCAGGCACTTTTCGTGAACTGACCCCAAGACTCCAATCTCGTGCCATTTCTCGTTCGGATCTGACAAGTGGCTTTCCCTTTTTGCCTCTCTCTTCTGTCTATTTTTTCACCAGTTGATCCATGCTGTATTCTGCTTGTCCTTCAAAAAATGCCAATGGTTTCCCACTTTTTGCTTCCATTATTTGTATTAAATTTGCGGTTGACAAATGGATTTTTCTGACTATAATAGCAAGCGTGAACAGAAAAAATGCATTGACAAGGATACGTTCCTATTCTTCAAACATCTACAGAGAGCTGCCGTTTGGTGCGAGGCAGTGATGCAAGATAGTGATCATCCCCTTGGAGCAGCTTTTGTGAATCCTGGATTGGCAGTAGCAAAAGACGGATACCCACCGTTAACCGGGTGCAGATTTAGAAGTAGCTCTGATCTGACTGAGTGGTCGGCATGCCCGACAAGAGAAGTGGTACCGCGAATATTTCGTCTTCTCGATTTGGTATTTCCAAATCGAGGAGGCGTTTTTTTATTCACAAAAAGCGCTACCAATGGTTTCTCTGTTCAAGGATGTCTATCTTTGAGCAGTTTATACATATAATTATGTAAATATGTAGGAGGAAATGGTATGAACACACTTGTTATTGTTTTGATTGCTGCTGTATGTCTGTTGGCCGGTTATGTTTTCTATGGACGCTGGCTGGCAAAAAAATGGGGAATCGATCCTACCGCTAAGACACCTGCCTATACACATGAGGATGGTGAGGATTATGTTCCAACTGATGGTTGGACAGTATTTGCCCATCAGTTCTCTTCTATCGCAGGCGCTGGTCCTGTTACTGGTGCAATTCAGGCTGCTGCATTTGGTTGGCTCCCTGTCCTGCTTTGGATTTTACTTGGTGGTATCTTCTTTGGTGCTGTCACAGACTTTGGTGCTCTGTATGCCAGCGTTAAAAATGAAGGTAAGTCTATGGGTATGCTGATTGAACAGTATATCGGTAAGACCGGAAGAAAACTTTTCTTACTGTTCTGCTGGCTGTTTACCTTAATTGTTACTGCTGCATTTGCTGATATGGTTTCTGGTACCTTTAATGGATTTGTAACCGATGCTGCAACCGGTGCCGTTACAAAGTCAACTGTCAACGGTGCTGCCGGTAGTATTTCTATTATGTTTATCGCTTTTGCTGTTGTCTTTGGACTGATCCAGAAAAAGATGAAGTTTACTGGTTGGAAAGAGGTTGTCCTTGGCCTTGTCTGCATGGTTGCCTGCTTTGTACTGGGTATCAACTTCCCAATCATCGCAACGAGAGATACTTGGAACTATGTTACCTTCGCTTATATCTTCTTCGCTGCTATTCTTCCTATGTGGCTTTTAATGCAGCCAAGAGATTTTATGACCACCTTTATGTTTATCTTTATGATTGCCGCTGCTGCAATTGGACTTTTGGTTGCTCATCCGACAATGAATCTTCCAGTTTACACAGGCTTCCACAATGAAAAGCTTGGTGATCTGTTCCCGATTTTGTTTGTAACCGTTGCCTGCGGTGCGGTTTCTGGTTTCCACAGCTTAGTTTCCTCTGGTACTTCTTCTAAGACCATCTCAAATGAGAAGGATATGTTAAAGGTTGGCTACGGCGCCATGATCCTTGAGAGTTTGCTTGCCGTTTTGGCTCTGTGTGTTGCTGGTGCTGCTGCCTCTGCTGATGGTACTGCTGCTTCCGGAACTCCGTTTCAGATCTTCTCAGCAGGTGTTGCCGGTTTCCTTGAAATGTTTGGTATTCCGGTTCACGTTGCCCAGTGTATCATGACCATGTGTGTATCTGCACTTGCCCTCAGTACACTTGATTCTGTTGCCCGTATCGGCCGTATGTCCTTCCAAGAGCTATTCTCAGTCGATGATATGGAGCATGCCGAAGGATGGCGTAAGCTGTTCTGCAACAAATACTTTGCAACTGTCATCACACTTGTATTTGGCTACATCTTAACAAAGATCGGCTACAGCAACATCTGGCCACTGTTCGGAAGTGCCAACCAGCTGTTAAGTGCTCTGGTTCTGATCACTCTGTGTGTATTCTTAAAGGTAACAGGACGTACCAACAAGACACTGTTCCCTCCGCTAATCATCATGCTTTGTGTCACCTTCACTGCACTTGTTGAGCGTTTCATCGCCCTTGTAAAAGCTTATCAGGCTGGAACCGCAATCTTCATGGTTGAAGGTCTTCAGTTAATCATCGCTGTTCTCTTAATCATCCTTGGACTGACCATCGTAATCCACTCTGGAAAGCGTCTTGTAAGCAAGGATACAAAAAAGGCTTAACACATAGATATTTATATAAGGAAAGCTGCCATCCAAACGGACGGCAGCTTTTTTTATTCCTCGTTATAATTGTCTAAAAATGAATATGTCTTTCCATGTGTCTTATAACCTGGCATTGTATCTAGGCTGACTGCATGAATACTATTGAAGATACTCTTGTCAATCAACGGATTGTCTCTCTTCAAACGGCGAATCAATGTCTTAATCTCCTGGCGCTTTGAACCGCCACCGCCATTGTCGCACATCGTACAATTCTCTGTAAAACGACAGGCACACTGAATAAACTCTAACTCATTGTAACGCTTCCATGCAATAATATCATCCTCATGAATGCAATACATTGGGCGGATCAACTCCATCCCCTCAAAGTTTGTACTGTGCAGCTTCGGAAGCATTGCCTTTAGCTGCGATGCATAGAACATACCGATCAAGGTTGTCTCAATTACATCATTAAAGTGATGACCCAGCGCAATCTTGTTGCATCCAAGCTCCTTTGCCTTATTGTACAGATGACCACGACGCATTCTTGCACACAGGTAACAAGGAGACTTATCGGTGCTGTTTGCCACCTCAAAAATATTGGTCTCAAAAATTGTAATCGGAATCTCCAAAAGCTTTGCGTTCTGCTCAATCTTATTGCGATTTCTCTCATTATATCCAGGATCCATTACCAAGAAGACAAGCTCAAACGGCACATCGCCATAACGCTGTAATAGCTGCATCAGCTTCGCCATCAGCATAGAATCCTTTCCACCAGAAATACAGACTGCAATCTTATCATTCTCCTGAACCAGTTCATAGTTCTTCACTGCCTGGATAAATGGATTCCACAGCTCTTTTCTGTATTTCTTCATGATGCTGCGTTCAATTTCCCGGCTCGGTTCGAGTACTTTTCCCATATCTACCATTCCTTTTCTCTCTATCAGTTCACCTTACAAGACTCAATATCCTTGCAAAATTATGTTCCTGATATATACAAGCACATTTTTCTCTTCCTGTCAAGTAAATTTGCCAAGAACTACAGGTCTGCTACTTCCACTACTCTACCGGGCCACCAACTCTTTGTAGCAGGAATCAAATATATTGAGAAACTCTTCGATTTCTTCACGCGTGGTTGCACTTCCCATACTGATACGCCAAGATGAAAGCGCCCTCTTTCGATCTCTGCTGACCGCAAACACCGACCGAGACGGCGTATTCTCTACGGAACAAGCTGATTTTACCGAAACACAAACCTCTCGATCAGCGAGTGCCTTCTGAAATACCGTTCCCTTCACGCCCTCGACGCTCAAATTCAAAATATGCGGCACACTATTCTCGGGGCTATTAATCTGTACACGGCTGTAGGAAGAAAGCTTCTTTCGAAGAAAAGCATTGTACTCACCGATTCTCTTATTCTCTTCATCCTCGCGGGCAAGTGCCAGCTCAAGTGATAGTGCACACGTTGCCGCCATTGCAAGTACCGGTGTTCCGCTTCGATAAATCGTTGTGCTGGCTCCTCCATTTAAGAGTGGCTCCATCGGCACACCCTCTCTCTTTAATAGAATGCCACTTCCATTTAGACCACCAAATTTGTGCGGTGCAAGACTCATCGTATCGATTCCATCAAATGAAAATGGGATACGCCCAATTGCCTGTGTCGCATCGACATGAAGACGGCAATCTGGATACTTCTTTTTGATTTCGATGATTTTGTCAATTGGCTGAATCGTGCCTAGTTCACTGTCAATTGCGCAGACTGCAATCAAAACAGTGCGTTTTGACATCAGATCCTCTAACTGCTCACAGTCCACCATGCCATCTCTCATGATATCAAGTAGATCAATCTCACTGTCTTTTTCCTGCAAGGCAGTTAATGTTCCGCTGACGGAAGAATGCTCTAGTGGAGTTGAGATGATATGGCGACCAATATGGCGAGAGGCTTGTGCGATTCCCTTGATTGCCGTATTGTTTGACTCTGTTGCTCCTGACGTATAGATTACTTCATCCGGCTTCGCATTTAAGAGACGAGCAATCGTCTGTGTTGCCTCTTGCATTTTTTCTTTTGCAAGAAAACCTGCCGGATGATGCGAATTTGGATTTCCAATATATTCTTTTTCAATTCGGCAAAAACACTCCAGCACAGCTTCCTGTGCCGGAGTGTTTGCCGCATAATCCAGATAAATCATGGTTATGCCTCCATATTTCATGATAGTAGAACTCTAAAGTTGCGAAGGAACTGAGCAATTCGTAGCCATTACAGACTCTTAATTGCTGCCTCTAACTGCTCGAATGCCTGCTTTAGTACGGAGCGTGGGCATGCGACATTGAAGCGCTCAAAGCCCTCTCCGTCTGGTCCAAACATTGCACCGCTATCTAGCCAAAGATTTGCCTTATTTTCGATCAGATCCTGCCTTTGTGCCTCTGTCAGACCAAGCGCACGAAAATCAATCCATAAAAGGTAAGTACCCTCTGGTTCAATCATAGTAAGCTTTGGAAGCCTTGTCTGAATAAATTCACGCACAAATGCAATGTTACCTTTCAGATATTCCTTTAGCTGAGTCAGCCATTCTTCACCGTACTCATAAGCTGCCTGACACGCCTCTAAGCCCATCACATTAACCTGACTGTAGCCTGCTGCATCTACTGCCTTTTTAAACTTAAACCTAAGTGTCTCGTTTGGAATAAAGATGTTTGAGACTTGAAGACCAGCTAAATTAAAGGTCTTACTAGGTGCCGTGCATGTAATGCTTATGTTTGCAAAATCGTCAGATAAAGATGCAAACATAAGATGCTTATTCTCTCCCCATGTAAAGTCGCTGTGAATTTCATCACTTACTACAATTACTCCATAGCGGATGCAGATTTCTCCAATCTTTTCTAACTCCCATTTTTTCCATACGCGTCCAACTGGGTTATGCGGACTGCACAGTAAAAACAGCTTTACATGATTATCGCGAATCTTCTGTTCAAAATCGTCAAAATCAATTTCATAATGGCCGTCAATCAACTTTAGCGGGCTATTTACTATAACACGCTCATTATCTGCAATTACCTCACTAAATGGGTAGTAAACAGGCTGCTGTAATAAAACTGCCTCACCTGGCTTTGTGTAAGCGCGCACTGCCGCTGCAAGTGCAAAGACAACACCTGGTGTCTTGATCAGCCATTCCTTCTGAATTTTCCATGAAAAATGCTTTTCATACCAGCCTAAAAGTGCCTCAAAATACGGCTCCTTAGCATCACTGTAGCCGTAAATTCCATGCTCAGTGATTTTTCTAAGACGCTCGCTGACCTGTGGCAGCGTTGGAAAATCCATATCAGCTACCCAAAGCGGCAAAATGCCTTCGTGTCTGCCGCGTTCTTTTGCAAAATCATATTTTAAACAGTCTGTACCTTTGCGGTCTGTAATTTTATCAAAATCGTATTTCAAATTGAAACCTCCACATCTTGTCAAATCATCACTTTATATCAGTCTTCTCCATTTAATGCCTGATCAAGATCAGCGATCAAATCATCTACATTTTCGATTCCGACCGAAAAACGCAGGAAATCTTCGGTGATTCCAAGACGCTCTCTTGTCTCAACTGGAACATCGCCGTGTGTTTGAAGCATAGGATATGTCATTAATGACTCAACTCCGCCAAGACTCTCTGCGTAAGTGATAAGACGAATACGCTCAAGCACGCGGCGTGCTGTTGCCTCACTGTCGGTACGAATAGAAATCATGCTTCCAAATCCAGTCGTCTGCTTCTTATTGATTTCATAGCCTGGATGATCCTCCAGACCAATGTAGTAAACCTGCTTAATCTTTTTCTGTGTCTGCAGCCACTTTGCTATTGCAAGTGCATTCTCCTGCTGACGCTCCATACGAATTGGCAGTGTCTTGATACCACGGATTAACAGATAGCTGTCAAACGGAGCCAGGCAGCTTCCAACTGTCTTGTACAGATAGCGAATTTTTGCTGCAAGATCCTCTCTTGAGGTAGATAAAAATCCAGCCAATGTATCGTTATGTCCTCCTAAAAACTTTGTTCCGCTGTGGATAACAATGTCCGCACCAAAACGGATTGGCTTCTGAAAATAAGGAGATAAGAAGGTATTGTCTACGATTACAAGAAGATTGTACTTGTCTGCAAGACTCTTCATCTTTGCAAGATCAGTGATCTGCATAGTTGGATTGCTTGGTGTCTCAATATAAAGTGCTTTTGTGTTGCTCTTTATTGCTGCTTCTGTTGCAGCCACATCTGCTGTATTAACATAAGTAAATGTCAAACCGCGCTTCTCGCCTGTTGTCTGGAACATACGAACAGATCCACCATACAAATCCTCTGAGCACACGATATGGTCTCCTGACTCAAACAGTTCCATGCACAGCACAATTGCTGCCATACCGTTTGCACAAGCTACGGTATCCTTTGCTTCCTCAAGAGAAGTCACTATATCCTCTAACTCCGTTCTGGTTGGGTTGCTCTCTCTTGTATAATTAAAGCCCGTTGTCTGTCCGATACCCGGATGATAAAAAGTTGCTGTCTGGTAGATTGGTGTGCATACAGAACCGTATGGATGACCTTCCTCATGCTCATTATCTCTGTGAATACATCGTGTTTCAAATTTATAATCCATTTTTTAATCTCCTTCTGTTCAAAAGTCTAAACTTTTTTTTAATACTATTTAACTCTTACAATTCTTTTAAATCATACCTTTTTTCTAGGTTGTTGTCTATAAGAAAAAAGTAATAAGTCGCTATAGGAATATTCTATAGCGACTTACTACAATAAATACACATCAAAGATTAAGTAAAATCAAGTCTGCCACAGACGCAAGCAGCAAAAATGCAGCACTTATCATCAGAACAACTGTCTTTAGACCAACTACGCTAAAATGCTGTCTCCATCCATTCTTTGCTTCTCTTTTCTCATCTGCATTTTCTTTTTTTCCTTTTGCAAGAAGCATTCCTGCCACCAGAAAAAGACCAATTGCACCAATCAGCAAAAGACCGTCCTTTACAACTTCAAAGCCGTTTACTATCTGAAAACTGCCAAAGAGAAATCCACATGCAAATAAAATGACAGCTGTGGCTGCTGCGGCTGCAACTCCGATTATAAATGCCTTTAATACATCTAATGCGGCCTTCTTTACCATCTCTTTTCTACTCAGTGTCATACGCATTTTCCTGTCTCACATCCATTTGATGGATCGCAAATATGACAGGCAACGAAATGACCTCCACCAATATCACGAAGCTTTGGCATCTCCTGTCTGCAGATTGGCATTGCGCATTTACATCTTCCCTGGAACTTACATCCTGCCGGGGAATTGATAGGACTTGGCACTTCACCTTCAAGACGAATCTTTTTGGCATCTCTTTCCTGCTCGATCTTTGGATCTGGAATCGGAATTGCTGACAGCAATGCTCGTGTATACGGGTGCTGCGGATTTGCGTACAGCTCCTCAGAAGTGGTCAGCTCAACTAAGGTACCTAAATACAATACTGCAACACGGTCTGAGATATGCTTTACCATGGACAGATCATGGGCAACAAATAAATATGTTAATCCCATGCGCTTTTGCAGATCAATCAATAAGTTGACGATCTGTGCCTGAATGGAAACGTCAAGCGCTGAAATTGGCTCATCGAGAACAAGAAACTCTGGCTCTACTGCAAGTGCACGTGCAATACCGATACGCTGTCTCTGACCGCCTGAAAACTCATGAACGAAACGATTCGCATGCTCTCTGTTTAAGCCGACAAGCTCCAAATAATGATAGATGCGCTCATTTCTCTCCTTTTTGTTTTTAGCCAAATGATGAATATCAATTCCTTCTCCAATGATCTCAGCAACTGTCATACGCGGATCAAGAGAGCCATACGGATCCTGGAAAACCATCTGAACAGACTTTTTGTAGTTCTGTTTTTCCTTTCCAGTCAATTTCTGCGGATCCTTTCCTTTAAACAAAACTTCTCCATCAGTTCTGCTGTACAATCCGATACAGGTTCGTCCACATGTGGTCTTTCCACATCCAGACTCTCCTACCATGCCGAGCGTTTCTCCCTTGTAGATCTCAAAGGAAACATCGTCAACGGCCTTTAAGGTAGCATTTTTGCCTACCTGAAAATATTTCTTTAAGTGGCTCACTGAAAAGAGCACTTCTTTTTCGTTGTTCATATTCAATATGCTTGAGCTTAGAAACGTCAAGCTTCTCCCGGCATCTCCACCTTTGGTGCTAATGGGTGATGCAGCCAACAGCTCGCCTCATGTCCATCACCAAACTCTGTAACCTCAGGCATCTGCTCTTTACAGATTTCCATGCAGTACTCACATCTTGTACAGAATGGACATCCAACTGGCGGATTTAACAAATCTGGCGGTGTTCCTGGAATTGATGCAAGTACCTGCTTATTCTCAAGGTCAAGTCTCGGCACAGAACGAATCAATGCCCATGTGTACGGATGTCTCGGACGATAGAAAATATCCTCGCAGCTTCCGCGCTCTACAATCATACCGGAGTACATAACGGCAATCTTCTGTGCAATATTTGCTACAACACCAAGATCATGTGTAATCATGATGACTGATGTGTTATGCTCTCTTTGCAGTTCCTTAATGATATCAAGAATCTGTCCCTGGATTGTTACGTCAAGCGCCGTTGTCGGCTCATCACAAATCAGGATCTTCGGGTCACAGGCAAACGCAATTGCAATCATAACACGCTGTCTCATACCGCCTGAGAACTCATGCGGATACTGACGCACACGCTTTTCCGGCTCAGGAATACCAACTTTTTGAAGCATTCTTACTGCTTCATTCTTTGCCTCATCCTTTGTCATATGCTTATGTGCCATCAGATTTTCCATGATCTGCTTTCCAACACGCATGGTTGGATTTAATGAAGCAAGTGCATCCTGGAAGATAATTGCAACCTCACCGCCCTTATATGCCTGCCACTGCTTCTTATTATAATTAAGTATATTATCACCGTGATATAAAATCTCGCTGCCCTGCTTGATCTCGCCCTGTGGTCCTTTAATAAGACCCATAATGGACTTTGCTGTAACAGATTTTCCACAGCCAGACTCACCTACAATGGCAATTGCCTCTCCTTCTTTCAAATCAAAGGAAACACCACGCACGGATTTTACTTCGCCCGCATAGGTATGGTAGGACACTTTTAAATTTTTCACTTCTAATATCTTATCATTTTTCTGGTCACTCATAGTTTCTCCTTTGTCTTACTGGCGAAGTCTCGGGTCAAGTGCATCACGCAGTCCATCGCCGAGCAGGTTAAATGCCATAACGATTACACATAAAATCACACACGGCCAAATCAGCTGTGTTGGGTAGAAATCAAGTGTCTGCTGTCCCTGTGAAATCAAAACGCCAAGACTGATCTCTGGTGCAGTCAGACCAATTCCAAGGAAGCTAAGTCCTGCCTCAGTAAAGATGAAGGCTGGAATGGAGGTAGACATATTTAAGATCAAAATTCCAAGCATGTTCGGCACATAATGCTTTAAGATAATACGTGATGGCTTTGCACCAAGTACCTCTGCCGCATATACATACTCTGATTCCTTTAACTGCTTAATCATACCACGAACCTGTCTGGCAGTACTGCACCATGCAGTAATACTAAGTGCGACGAGAAGAGCAAACAAATTGTTGCCAAGAACCATCATGATCAAAATTGTGATCAAAAGACTTGGCAGAGAATTGATTACCTCGATGATACGCATCATTACGTCATCGATCCAACCGCCAAAATGTGCCATTGCTGCACCATAAAGTGTTCCTACAATCAGCTTTAATGCTGTTGCCACAAGCGCAATAATGATAGATGCTCTTGCACCCATCCAAACACGCGAGAACAAGTCACGTCCCAGATAATCAGTTCCAAACCAGTACTTTGCGCTCATTCCCTGATTCTTCTCTTTTACATTCTTTGAAACAAAATCGTAGCCTCTAATATATGGTCCAACAATAACCATAATTAAAATCAGTCCAAGCACGACAAGTGATGCCATTGCAACTGGATTTTTCTTCAATCGTCTCCATGCATCCTGCCAGTAAGAAATAGTTGGGCGGTCAATACGCTCTGCTTCTTCTTTTGTATAGCCAACCCTTTTAAATTTATCAGCTGTAAGAATATGTTTCCTCCCTTATTTACTTCTTTTGCCTGGCATCTGGATTCTCGGATCGACAAATACATATAAGATATCCGTAATAAAGATGACAGCGATATACAGAATTGACAGCAACACTGTTTCACCAAGTACAATTGACAAATCCTGATTATTTACGGCAGTTACATAATACTGTCCGATTCCTGGAATTGAGAAAATACTCTCAATAAAGAAGGAACCTGTAATACACATAGCAACAGACATTGGCAGCTGCGTCATAACTGGAATAAAGGAGTTACGCAGGATATGCTTACGAATGATTGCAGATTTGCTTAAGCCCTTTGACTCTGCTGTCAGTACGTAATCCTGATTTACAACATCTAGCATAGAGGTCTTTAAGAGTCTCGTGTAAGTTGCAATATAGGAGAAACATCCTGTCAGAGTTGGAAGAACAGTATACTTCCAACCTCCAAACCACAAATCCTTTCCCTCTGGCCATCCGATTGTCGGAAACCATCGAAGATTACCTGCAAAAACCTTCTGCAAAAGCAGTCCAAATATCAAATGCGGCACGGAAATAAGCAATACCGACAAGCCTACAATCAGGTAATCGATGAAGGTTCCTCGCTTCATCGCCGCCACAATTCCAAGCAATAAACCAAGTGTTACACCAAGTAACATCTGCTGAATACCAAGTCTTGCAGATACTGGAAGCTTTGTCTTTAACAAGCCTGTTACTGTCTGTCCGGCATATACGAATGATTCACCAAAATCACCCTTACACATTTTCTTCATTGTTATTAAATAACGTTCCATTACCGGCTTATCCAGTCCGTAGCGCTGGTACAAAGCAGTTCTCGTCTGTTCCGGCAAATGGTCTGCCCTCTGGGTTAACGGATCTCCTGGAACCGCCTCCAGCAGGAAAAAGGTAGCTGTTGCAATCAAAAAGACTGTCAAAATCAGCTCAGCAAAACGCCTGATTAAATATCTACCCATAGCCTTATCTCCTGTTCTTTTTTATTATCATTACGAAAAGGAAGGGGCCCGAACAACGAGCCCCTCCAAACTTTTGGGTTTACTTTTGTAAAACCGTAATTTTAAGCATTACCTTCTACTAATTGCGCTCTATTACTGATTTTTTCCATCGATGTAAGTCCAGATAAACTCAGCACTTGCACCAAAAGAGGAAGTACGATAATCCTTAACCCAGTTCTGAAGCAGAACCTGCTTTGTAGCATAGTAGATTGGTGCAAATGCACAATCATCTAATAAAAGAATCTGTTCCATCTGCTTATAGATATCAAGACGCTTATCCATATCAGTCTCACCAACAAGCTGATCTGCTAATGCATCATAATCTGGGTTGCTGTATCCACCAAAGGACATACCGTAAGCATCAGTATAGTTAGTATATAAGAAGTCAAGCGGATCATTGTAATCTGAATACCAGCCACCAAGGAAGAAGTCATAATTTCCTTCATTTCTGTCTGCGATGAACAGGGATGTATCACCAGCTACACTTAACTCAACAGTAAGTCCAAGTGTCTCTTCCAGAGACTGCTGAATGTACTCTCTCTCTGCCTGTACCTCAGTTGTGGAACCACTTGTCAGATAAGTAAGTGTGATATCTTCGATTGGAGTCTCTACGCCTAACTCATCAAGACCTTCCTGGAACAAAGCAACGATCTTATCTGGATCACCAACATACTCATTGTACTCATCCTCAATGACCTCGCCTACCTGAGAACGATAAGAAGAACCATTGAATGTGATAGCCGGTGCTACATAGCTGTATGCCGGATTATATCTTCCATAAACAGCATCGATCATCTCTTCACGGTCAATACTGTAGGAGATTGCCTTGCGAATCTTTACATTGCTCATCAATCCGGATGTACCACCGTTAATAAAGTTGAAACGAAGTCCAATTGTTCCCGGATAATCTGTTACCATGTACTGATACTTGCCTTCTTCTGCTTCCTTTTCAAACTTAATTGCATAGTCACCAGTTGGCTGATACTGATCTAACTCACCATTCTCAAACATGGTAGCTGCTGTAGACTCCTGTGCTACAATGTACCAGTTGATTGTATCAAGATGTACATTCTCTGCATCCCAGTACTCAGCGTTCTTTGTCCATACCATCTTATTATCTACAACCATATCAGTCATGCAGAATGGTCCGTTATATACGCAAAGTGTCCAATCCTTACCCCAGTTATCGCCAGCTGCCTCAGCCAGATCCTCACGTGTCGGATACAGAGGAGTTGCTACTAACTTAGACTCGAATGTTGGGTCTGCTACCTTTAATGTAACTTCGAAGGTATAATCATCAACTGCTACTGCCATAACGTCATCAGCAGAACCTTCGCCAGAGTTGTACTCTTCTGCTCCTACTACATTATAGATGAAGGATGCATAGTCATATGCATAATCTGGGTTTAACAGACGCTTCCAGCCATACTCATAATCATGAGCAGTAACCGGAACACCATCAGACCACTTTGCATCCTCTCTTAAATGATAGGTGTAAACAGTTCCATCATCAGAAATATCAACACTCTCTGCTCCTGCTAAGATGAACTCATCTCCATTCTCGTCTGCTACATCACGGTATAATCCCTCGTAGCAAGCTGCCATCATCCATCTCCAGCCCATGTCCTGAACATCGTAGTTGTTTCCGAAAGCAGTTGTTCTTACATTGATTACCTGCTCATCAGTCAGCTCTTTAGCTGCCTCATCTGCAAATACGGATGGTGCAAATGTTCCAACAGTCATAACGCCTGCCAGTAATGCTGCACACATTTTCTGTATTTTTCTCATTTTTCTCCTCCTTTAATGTCGTGAAGTATGCTAGCTATTATACCTCTTTTTTCACAAAATGTCCATTGGTTTTTCAAGGATACTGATGGTTTGTGGCTGTGCTGATTATTGGAAAAAATTATAGCTGGTTATTATTTGACTGTCAGATAGGTATCTAACTGGTCGAATTGCGCCTCATAGCTTGCCGCATCCTCATACTGATTGGACTGCAAAATAATGTTCACAGTATGGTAAACACAGCGCTTTAATTCATCTAATGACAGAGATCCGTCCAAAAGTGCTGACCTCAAATTTTCATGATCGGCAGGATCTCCCGGCATGACAATATCATTTCCAGCCTTCATGCAGCCACTTGCACTGCACGTTCCTGCTGTGGAACCAGTCGTTGTCGTCCAGTCTGTCATGATGGTTCCGTTAAAGCCCCACTCGTCTCTGGCTGCCTTTGTACAGATATCATAGCAGTTAGCTGCATGCACACCGTTAATCATATTGTAGGAAGTCATGATCGACATCGGCTGCGCATTCTTGACTGCGATCTCAAAGCCTTTCAGATAAATTTCTCTGAGTGCGCGCTCTGACACGATTGAGTCTGACCCCATACGATTGTCTTCCTGATTGTTGCAGGCAAAATGCTTGATGGTTGTACCACAACCTGGAACCTTCTGTACGCCAAGTGTCATCACAGAGGCCATCATACCAGAAAGAAGTGGATCTTCTGAATAGTATTCAAAGTTTCGACCACACAGTGGATTTCTGTGGATATTCATTCCCGGTGCCAGCCAAAGTGTCACTTCAAATAACTTCATCTCATTTCCGATCATCTCACCAAGCTTCTTTACCAAATCTGTGTCCCAGCTCTGTGCTAGCAAAGCACCAACTGGCATTGCTGTACAAAACTGCCAATAGGTCTCTTCATCCGGATCATGCTCTGGCTTTTTCTCTAACAACAAGCCGCCCTCAAATGATTCCAGAAAATCCATTTTCTTTGACTTGCCGTTCTTTACCTGATAACTCTTATTTAGGCGAAGTCCTGCCGGACCGTCTGCCAATACAATACTTGCCAGATCAAACGGCGGCTTTGCAAATGCAGAAGTGGTCTCTGCTGCTGCACCAGGCACACTCTGTCCAGCATTTCCAATTGCACTTCCCTGTCCCATACTGATATCGCCTGTCGCAAGAAGAAGCAATTGATCGGTTGTCATATTTTCTACAATTTCCTTTGCTCTGCCAATAAAGGCTTCCTGATCGGCATCATAGGAAATCGTCTTTGTCTGAATCTGATCTGATTTAATCTGTAAATTCGGAAGGTTTTCTTCTTTTGCAATTGCCTCCCAAGCCTTCTGCTTTTCAAGAAGCTTTGCCTGATCTGGTGTGATCTCTTCAAGCTCTCTTTGCTTCTTACAAATATTGCTTCCAGAAACCATCACTGCACTTTGATCCAATGATAGTACCGCACAAAGCTTTGCATCTGAAAGAGAATTTCCAACCCAGATTCCATAGTTTCCACCGTCAAGCACCCATGACGCAGTCTCTTCCTCATAGGAAGTGAGCTGATATAATGGGAAAGTGATCGACAGACTTTGCTTTTCACCCGGTGCAAGCTCTTTTGTCTTCGCAAAACCTGCCAAACGGCGATACTCTTTTACACGACTGCCCTGAGGACAGGAGACAAAAATTTGAACGACTTCTTTTCCACTGTAGGTAACTCCTGTATTGGTTACTTCTACCGCTGCTGTCAGTACTGGATTTTCAGAATTTAAATTTGAAACCGTTACTTTTTGCGTCTTAATAGAAAATGTAGTGTATGACAAGCCAAATCCAAAACCATATCTCACTGGAACATCGAATGTATCAAAATAGCGGTAACCGACATAAATGCCTTCTTTATACTCCTCATGAAAAACGTCGCCACTCTTAAAACTAAAGGTTTCCGCACTCGGATAATCGCTATAATCCATCGCCCACGAATCTGCTAACTTTCCAGACGGTGTCTTTTTGCCACACAGCACATCAGCCACTGCATTTCCACCCTCTTGGCCTGGCTGCAAAACATTTACTACAGACTCAATCTTTGGATATTCCTCTAAGAATGCTAGATCCACAATTCCACCTGCATTGAGCAAAAGAATAATGTGTTTGTAGCATGCAGACAACTGGTCAAGCATTGCACGCTCATCTTTTGATAGATAATAATCTAACTCCTCATCTCTTCTGTCTGTGCCTTCTCCTGCAATACGGCTTAAAACAAAGATCGCTGTGTCAGCTCCATCCTCTTTTGCACAATCTGGAATCGGATCTCCAGCTGGAAGATGATATGGTGTAGCAAAATAAGCCATCACAACATTCATATTTTCTTTTACGGATTTGTCAATGATGCTCTGCTTCCAGTCCTCTCGGCTCTTTTCATACGTTTTCTGATAGCCAGAAAGCCAATCTTTACTGGTAATCTCAAAGCCTGCATTCGACAGTCCCTGATAAATACTCACGCTGTCACGCTCATTCACATCACCGGAGCCAGTTCCACCCTTAACTGTCTTAACTGCACCTGCCCCGTACAAGCCTAGCTTCGTGCCTTTTTCAAGTGGGAGCAAATTGTTTTCATTTTTTAGCAGAACAAAGCTTTCTGCTGCTGCCTCTCTGACAAGCTTTCGATTCTCAATTTCTCTGTCTGTTGCCTCGGTAGACGGTGAGCCTACCAGTGCTCTTTTTCGAAGATTCATGGTAGTGATTCCTCCTTATCTAAAGTCATCCTCTTTTTGTGTTATCACATAGTTAGCTTTTCAATCTTGCTGCGAATGATTATCCTGCTCATATTTTTATACTCACAACTTTTTATTGTCATTTTTCATAATGAGTCCACAT
>CAUCWU010000012.1 GCA_958446555.1 uncultured Lachnospiraceae bacterium
TTTCTTCCACTGTTTCCATATACACATACGTATTCTGTGATAGAGCCATCCGTTGCAGATTCGTTTTGAACCAATAAAGATTGTTTTTCAATTGGTTCGCCCTGCTTCCACGAAGAAGGGACAATCCTCATAATAGCATTCAAGTGAGTACCTCCTGTAATGTTTTTAGAATTGCGAAAGTTGCATAGCAACGGAGCAATTCGTGGGTATCAGTTAGAAAAATGATTAAAATGAAACAACACTATCCCCTTTTGCAACTTTTATGTTGCTTTCATCCTCGGTGTCGATTGCAATCTCAGTTTCCATACTGGTCTGAACGTGAGCAGTGCGTGTGGAAAGATCAAAGAAACCGTCGAATTTTAACAGACTGCCAACTGCAAATTCATCACCGATGCGAAGCCTGCTTCCATTGATCATACCGGCAGCGAGCAATTTTTCGTCTTTGTTTCTTTTTTGGTAGACGATAAAGGCATCGGTTCGAAGTGAACCGATAGTTTGCCAAGAATTTTTGTGCATGAAACTTCCGTCTGCTCGTGTGTTGACAAGGATGCGCTCGGTTGTGCCATCGGCAGATGGAATCAGAAGTTCAATTGCATCGTCAAGTTCATGGGAGGTTGGGGCAAAAGAGTCCTTATTTTTTACTCCTGCTGGTGTGAGTGGCCTTCGAATTGCTTCGATGAGTTTAGCTCGTTTGCCATACATCTTCGAGGTCAGAGAAAGAAACTGTCCGACAGGAAGGGAACCAAACTGGCGATTTACGCGGTCTGGATCTCGCATGCCGCGCTGACTAAGCATTTCACCGTCGCGAAGACCCTCTCCAATAGAGACAGACTGATCCTTTGGATAGAGCGGATAAAGTCGTGTCTCAAGTTCTTGATTTTGGATTGAAATAAATTCACTTTCTTTGATTTCCCCATCATAGTGCATGCGCCATTCAAGTGTGCCGGGTTCATAGGTCTGCAAATCATCAATGAAAATCGTATACTCTTTGAGCAAGAGTACATGTCGATAGAATCGGATGAAATGAGCGACATTTGGGCCAGTGCAGTCAGCTAGAATATAAGAAAAATCAGCTTCAGGTACACTTAAATAAGCTGGAAAGCTTCCAGAAAATTTAGTTCCGCTCTCGATCATATCAGCATCAGGACCTTGCCCATTCAACAGGACAATATTGTGAGCCTGTGGTGTTGTGTAGTAGCCTCGATACTCAGCTCTTCCATAATTGCAAGTGCCACTATCGATTGCAATTTCCATATTTTTATCAGATAGAATAAAACTTCCGGCATCGAGATGATTGTGATTCCAACTCTCACCAGTTTTGATTGCAAAGAAGCGATCATTTTTGCCATAACCAGTTCGACACATCGCATAGCCAGTGTGAGGACAGATGCCAAGAAGCGGTGGATCTGGATAGCCGTGATCTTTCAGTGCAAGAGCGAGAGGGTAGAACAGAAAATCCTCGTACTCATTTGGACCATCCGACATCAAATCCTGTCGGTCAAACAACTTTTTGCAGTCAAAGCGATAGCTTAAATAATAAATGACATGCTGATGTTTGACGATGCGATCAGGCGTATCACCGAAATTTGCTAGATTTAGCTTATCATTTGCCCAGTAGAAAAATCTCAGATAATCATCAATCTGTGGGCGTAAAAACTCATCTTCAAATAAACTGTCATCCCCAGTTTCATCGCGGTAAAAGGTCTCAAGAAGCGCATACATCGAAAATCCATAGGTCATATAGCCAAGAAACTCAATGTAATCTTTCTTTTCGCCAAAATTTGCCTTTTTATTTTGTAGGATATTTCCCGGATAGGTAAACCACTGGTGAATGCCATTTTTAAATTTTTCAAAATAGTCAGCACATTCGTCATCTTCATCTTTTAGGGCAAGAGCGGCAAAGCCTCCAGCGCAGACAATCACAAGCCACCAGTTATGTCCCATGCTGTCGAGTGCATGCCAGTGGTGTCTAGGGTCAAGCCATTCGCGCCATACAACACGAATGCCATTTTTCTTAATCCCCTCACGGTAAGTAGCCTTTTCTTTTTCATTACAAAATGGGGAAAGAATTGAGTGAATGATCGCAGTCTGTGCACAAAGAGAAGCAGTCCACAAATCTGCGTGAAAACGATTCTCATTTTTTCCCTGAGTGATCCAGTCGTGAGCAGTACAAATCGTGCCTAAAAGCCTTTTTGCACAACGAATTCTTGAATCAGTAGAATCAAAAACGGTGGTATTTGTATCTGTTTTGCATTCCTTGGAAGTATCAGTTTGACCATCAAATTCAACTGCAATTAAGTAGGATAATCGCATCGCAAGATACGCCAGATCATTAAAAGAAGAAGCATAGGAAGCATGCAGGTAAGAATCTTTGGAAAGCTGCTCTGCCTGAGCGGTTAAAAAAGCTGAAACGGCAGCTTCTGTCTTAGAAACGCAAGTATACCTGGCATCACCAATATAAACGTCAAAGCTTTTTCGAAGCTTCTCATTGAAAGGGAGAGCGGCCGAAAGCCGCTCAAAGTAAGGAGTAAGGTTTAGCATAATCGAATCCTCCTCAAAAATTAGTATGTTACACGCAGCGTCTTAATTTCAAATGGACGCAAAGAAAGCGCAACCTTGTTTTCGCAAACTGGAATCTCTTCAAGTTTTTCCTCTAGCATGTTTGTTTCTTCCACTGATTTTACCGAATGTCCAAAGGAAATTTTTGCATGGGATGCGCAACCCTCTGCCTCATAGATACGAAGAATGTAACAATTAGTAGCATCACCTTCGGCAGGCTTTATAGTCTCAATAATGACATTTGATTCACTTGAAGATACAAAGCTTTGCTGGTTTTTCGTGTGACCAGAGACGACACTTACCGGATCATTGAGACAGTAAGCTGCACGGATAACTGTATCGGAACTGAAATCACCGATATGTGGAAGCAGTGCATAGGTGCAGTCGTGGATTCCCTTGTCACCGGCAGCATCTGGATGGCAACCACCTTTGTGCAGAGTCAGTGCCATACAGCCATCTTTGACGGAGATGCCATATTTGCAGTCATTTAACAGAGAGACGCCATAGCGAAGCTCAGATAGATCGGTAAATCTGTGATTGCATACCTCAAATTTTGCCTTTTCGATTGACGTATTTCTAGTCGTTGGGCGCTTTACATGGCCAAACTGAATTTCCTGTCTTGCAAAATCAGAGAGAATGCTGGTTGGAAATGCCGTCTTTAACAGGCGATGGTCATCCTGCCAATCCATTCTGGTATCAAAGCGAATCATCGGATCATCTGCATAGAAGACGATGTCCTGAGTCAGAGAGGAGCGGGCAGTTAACTGATAGCGGTTTCGAATGCGGTATTCGATTGGACCACAGGAAACAACCTGACTTTCTAACAAAGTAGCAGTGTCGCGAAGCTTGTATTCAATATCGGCATCAATGTCCCAGTTATCCCATGCAAGCGGAACATCCTCTGCAAGTAGGAAGGTGTTGAGTGCCTGTCCGTTTTCGCACAGCTCACGTTTTGCGCGCTTGTCAAATAGAGAAGACAGATACATTTTGTCATTAAATTGAACAGTATAAAATGGAGTATCTAACGTGTTTCCAGAGGCAGTAAATGGAGATTCTTTGCTGCAAGCGGCATTGATAGCGATAGGATCAATCACTGCGGCCACATAGGAATCAACTGCGACACCCGGAAGGACACTGACAAGTTTGCCGTCAATTGCTTTGAAGCTTTGAGCGAGAATACCATGCGCTCTTGCAACAGATTCATCAAGATAAATGGCATCTTTGCGGGCAAATCCAATCGGGTTAATAACGGTCAATCCATTTTTGTCTGTATTGCATGCATCGCTTGCAAATAGATTCATTGCATTTGCTGTTGCCTGTTCGATTACAGTTGCAGTTTCTTTGTGGCTTCTCTCATGGACAGCATGAATACAGGTTCCAGGCAAGATATCATGGAACTGGTTGACCAAAAGCAGATTGATGATTGGGCGAAGAACGGCCGGATCAGAAGCTGTATTTGTGCATACAGCATGGCGCACAAGGGCAAACTCGGCATTGTGCAGTGAATTTTCTGCCTTTCTGTTATTTCTCTTTGTCACATGCTGATTGGTCAGTGTTCCACGATGAAGTTCTAGGTAAAGCTCTCCGCGGTAGACAGATGGGTCTGTCAGTTCGCCTTCAATTTCATGCATAAAGTCGCTGACAGAGGTGGTTTCTGCCTTTGGGCATCCTTCAATATCGGCGCAGCGTCTTGCCATCTCAATCATCTCAAATAGTGGACCACCGCCGCCATCGCCAAAGCCGTAGGAGAGAAGTCTCTTATTGGTGACGGTCTTTTCATGGATCGTGTCACCAGAATTGTGTCCATCCATCACGGCATCTGTCAGTGTTTGCGGATCTGGCCACAGATGGTTTCGATTAAAGTGAGAGAGCACCTGTGTGCCGTCGATGCCCTTCCATAAGAAGGTATCATATGGGAATGGATTCGTGTCATTCCAAGAAATCTTAGTTGTAAGGAAATAATCTACACGACAGCTTTTCATGATCTGCGGCAGAGCAGCGCTGTAGCCGAAGGTATCTGGCAGCCAGAAGCAGTCAGAAAGATAGCCAAATTCTTTTTGTGTGTAGAGCTGTCCCCAAACGAACTGTCGAACCATCCACTCGCCGCCAGGAATGTTGCAATCGCACTCAACCCATACAGCACCGTTTGGCTCATAGCGTCCGCTTGCAATTGCTTTTTTCATTCCTTCATAGAGGGAAGGATAGTGAACCTTCATCATGTAACTATGGTAAGAAGAACTTTGGATGAAGCGATATTCTGGATATTCTTCCATCAACTTCAACTGGTTGGAGAAGGTTCGGGCACATTTTTTGATGGTCTGATCAATTGGCCAGTGCCATGCGGTATCCATATGGGAATGGCCGACAAGCTTGGCAACAGGAGCGAGACTGGTATTTTTATATTGATAAAGCTTAGTCAGTTCCTTCTGCGCCTCTTTGATTGCAGCTAAGAATGTCTCTTTGTCTGTATCATCTGGCGAATAGTAGACAATCTCGTGAACGCGCATCAGTGTCTTTATAATCTCGGCGCGGACAAAACTATTTGCATCCAAGACCTCAGTCATCTGATCAAAGGTCTTTAAATCAAAATAGAATTGGTTGATCACCGGATTTTTGACGCATACTTCAATGCTATTATAATGATGTAAAAAATCAGACATCGGGTTTGTGACCATCGGCTGACTGCCTGGTGTATAGTGCCATGCATATGCCTCTAAATCAAAATGATAGTGCGTGTTTGCGGCAGTACCCATTGTGATTAAGTCGCAGTAGTGATAGCCGTGAGCAGCCCCATTTTGTGGGATTGTAAAGATGCCAGACGGAACCCCATCGATAAAGAGCATACTTTCTTGTCCGCCAACATCAGCTTTTAAAAATAGTGGAATATTTGCATATTCTTCTGGAACTGTATACTCGGTCTGAAACCAGCAATATTTCCACTCACCTCCCCAGACAGCACCCTTTTTTGCTGGAATATAGGCAGCATCTACAGGGGCGGAATCTAGATTTTGTTCTGTCTCATGCATTTGTGCATCTAGAGAAGCGATTGGCTCAAAGAGCATTGGCTCTAGCGTGGTTTCAAAACGCTTTAGCTTTCCTAGAACACGGTCAATTTGGCGATCTGTTAACATAAAAAACCTCCTCAGTTAAAAAAATATATGTAAAACAGGAAAACCTGTTTCTTTCTATGTTCAGCCGGTCTGTAGTGTACTGTCTATCTTAGAAATTATTTTTAGACAATAGACGAATTTGGATGAATCGGTGCAGGGCCGGTTGTATTTCCTTCAATCAGACGAACAGGAACGGTGACAGTCTGTGCCTGCGTGATCGGAGCACCAACTCCGTTGTAGAGAAGTTTGGCCACCTCTTTGCCGATGGTTGCCTGATCCTGTGCAATCGTTGTGATTGAGAAAGATGGGTTATTATTAGAAAGAGCGGATGCCCATTCATTGTTATCAAATCCACATACATTTAAGGTCTGTGGAACTGAAATGCCCACATCAAGACAGCAAAGCAAAATATCATAGGCAAAAGAGTCATGTTCGGCAAGAACAGCTGTCACACCTTCATTTGCAAGTTCCTTTAGTACGCTGCGCAGACTCTTAGGGTCTGACAGTGGGGCAAGGCGCTTTTCATAACCAATATCGGTGCGAATCCATTCCTTATGAATCGGAATGTTGTGGGCACTTAGAGCAAGCATGTAGCCAGAGAGTCGTTCTCCGATTGTGAGTCGGTCAGACGGCGAGATACCAGACAGGTAGGCAATATTTGTATGTCCAAGCGCAATTAAGTGCTCCGTCAGCATTCGACTTCCTGAGAGATTATCGCTTAATACACTTGGAATGCAAGGGCTGGTGCTCGGCACATCCATTACAACAACAGAGCGGCCACTGAATAAAAATTGGTTCAACAGCTCTAAATGCACATGGCTGGTGCGCGGATAGTAGGCGACTCCGGCTACATTCATTGACAGAAGCTTTTCTAGGATGCTTCGTCCAGTTTTATCCTCGCGCTCATCCGCAATATAAATAGAAGAATAGCATCCCTTTGATAATAAATAATCGCTTGCAGCTTGGAATGCATCGGTCAGACCAGTTTTGGATACATGAAATGGAAAGACAAATGCAAAGAGTTTTCCAGCAGGTGAGCTGGACGTCTCTGGCAGAGCAGGTGCAAGTTCTTCCGGATGGCAGACAAAGCTTCCGACACCGCGCTTTCGATAGAGAATGCCGCGGTTTTCAAGCTCGGTCATTGCACGGCGCACGGTGATTCGGCTAAAGCCGTATTGTTCAATCAGAGAATTCTCTGTGCAGATCGGCTGATCATAGGAGAAAGAACCAGCTGCGATCTGAGCGAGAATATCATCTATAATAATCTGATAAAAAGGGGTTTTCTTTTCTGCTGTAGTTTCCATATAATAAAGTCCTTTCTTGTGTGCTTTTTCTATGTCTACTATATAACAAATAAGGGGGAGTCGCAACCAGGTAGGTGTTGAGATCCAGTAAGTTATGGAGTAATTCGTAGATATTACTACATTAATATTATATAAGGTAATCTTACGTGGAAGTGAATAGCCAGTTCACGGGCTTGTTACACTTGGCAGGTGGCTGAGACGATTGTGCTTTACGAGGCGATTCCCGTGTGGAGCGGGCTTTCAAAATACATTATATATAAAAGTAATGTAGAAGGCGCCGCGGGAACAAGGGTCGCCGACAAAGCCATCGTTCGAAGCCCTGCGTTAAATAGAAGGCCCGTGAACCCGGGGTGCCATAACACCAATTCCTTAAGATAAATTTATTATAATAAATAGAGAATAAAAAGGCAATAACTCTCAAAAAAATAATACAAGGTGCAAAAATATTATAACAAACAGCGCAAAAAATTATAAGAAAATTTGAAAATGATATGATAATATAGGTGACAAGAGAAAACGAAAAACCAAAAGAAAGAAGGTATGATGGTGTGGAAAGAAAAAAGAAAAAGAGTCTTCCAAAACGGTTTGCAACAGCGATGAGAAAAAACTGGCAGCTGTATTTGATGGCACTCCCGGCAATGGTACTTCTGTTTTGCTTTGCTTACATGCCGATGGGCGGTCTGGTGATCGCATTCAAGCGGTATAACTTCAAGGATGGAATCTGGGGAAGTCCATGGATCGACCCAATCTTCAAAAATTTTGAGATTCTGTTTAAGAACAATTCAGCAGCACTTCAGGCAATTCGAAATACGGTTCTGTTGAATCTATTGTTTATCTCGGTAGGAACAATATTTGCACTGGCTTTGTCACTGGCATTTAATGAAATCCAGAACAAATATTTAAAGAAGATCACACAGTCCTTTAGCTTTTTGCCATACTTTATTTCAACTGTTGTAGTCGGAATTTTTGTATCGGGTCTTCTTGGATATGATAACGGTGTAATCAACCGTATCATCACAGCATTTGGTGGAGAAAAAGTTGCCTTCTATATGAATTCAGGTTACTGGCCGGTCATCCTTTTGATCGTAAATATTTGGAAGGGCGCAGGTTACAATGCAGTTGTGTATCTGGCAACAATCAGTGGAATTGACAGTTCCTACTATGAGGCAGCAAAGATTGATGGTGCAACCAGATGGCAGCAAACCTGGTATATCAGCCTTCCACTGTTAAAGCCAACCGTGATCACATTGACATTGTTATCAGTTGGAAAGATTATGAACTCAGACTTTGGTCTGTTTTACAATGTTACTGGAGATATGCCGACACTGTATGCGACAACCGATGTTATTGATACATATATTTATCGTGCACTTCGTCAGATGGGTGATGTTGGTATCTCCTCTGCAACCGGCTTTTTCCAGTCGATCGTTGGATTTATACTTGTTCTAATTAGTAACAAGCTGGCAAATATGTATGAGAGCGATGCAGCACTGTTCTAAGCGCGTGTAAAATAAAGAGAAGGCAGGTGAATGGGTCACATGAAAGAAAAAATGACAGTTGGACGTTTCTTCGTCTATCTATTTGCAATTTTGTTCGCCTTTGTGTGTCTGTATCCGTTCTTGATGGTAATCGGCGGATCGCTTATGACAAACTCGGAGGTTGTAAATGAAGGCTTTAAGGTATTCCCAAAGGAGGTAACCTTTGCTTCTTACAAGTTGCTTTTGGGAAATGGAAATCTGATTTTAAATGGTTATAAGATCACCCTTTTTGTAACAGTCGTTGGAACATTTTGCTCGATTATTGTAAATGGAATGATGGGCTATGTTCTTTCTAGAAAAAGAGTAGCTGGAAGAAAGTTTATGAATCTGTATGTGCTTCTGACAATGCTCTTTAACGGTGGTATGGTTCCGTGGTATTTGATTTGTACCAGATATCTTCATCTGAAGAATAACATCTTTGCTTTGATTCTTCCAAGCGTCGTAAGTGCATGGTATATTTTTCTGATTCGAAACTATTTTAGTGGAATTCCAGAAGAAATTTATGAGGCAGCAAAGATTGACGGTGCAGGCGAGTTTATGATTTTTAGAAAAATTTATTTGAAACTTGCAACACCAGTTATCGCAACCGTTGTATTGTTTGCAGCACTTGGCTACTGGAACGACTGGTGGCTTGGACTGATGTTAATGGATCGCTCTGATATGCAGCCACTCCAGATGCTGCTTCGAACAATGATGTCGAATATTCAGTTTTTGCAGACGATGTCGGAACAGTCGTCGGAGGCGCAGGCGATGCTTGCATCGGTTCCTGGCGATGGTGTAAAGATGGCGATGGTGGTCGTGACAACCGGACCGATTATCCTTCTGTATCCATTCATCCAGAAGTACTTTATGAAAGGTATTATGGTTGGTGCAGTTAAGGGTTAATAAGTGCCTAAAATATAGTGATAAAATAATAAATTTGAATGGCTATAAAGCAGAGTAATTTGCAAATAGAAATAAAAAGAAAAGGAGAGAGACCATGAAAAAAAGGACAGGTAGAGTATTATGTGCGGCAACACTGATGGGAATGTTGGCAGGAAGCGTGATTCCGGTTTGCGCAGCAGAGAATGGTGATTCATTGGATCCGGTAACACTTCATTTTATCTTCTACGGAGATAAGAAGTCAGCGACTGATGAAGTATGGGATGCAATTGCAGACTACACAAGAGATACGCTAAATTGTGATTATGAAATTCAGTTTATTGCAGGATCGGACTATAAGGATAAACTGACTGTTATGGCAGCAACTGGCGATGTGTGGGATATGAATTTTGATTCAAACTGGACGGGAATCACACAGATGATGGCAAAGGATGCTTATCTGAATCTAGATGAACTACTTCCAGAGTATGCGCCTGATTTATATGCGAAGTATGAGGGGACTGGCGTTTTGGCATCTGCTAAAAATAAGGGACATATTGTTTGCCTTCCGTGGACGCAGACAATGAACAATCGCCCATTCTTCCAGTGGAGAGGTGATTTGGCCGAGAAGGCAGGAATTGAGGTTGATAAGGATAATTTTGGAACCTGGGAAGATATTGATAAGTTGGTTTATCAGATGCATGAGGCTTATCCAGATCGCTATGTGATTTCAAAGTCTCAAATGATCAGCGGCGGCTGGGCAGAAGTAGATGCTGATATGGGTCTTTATATCAATTTGTCTGATCCAGAGTGCAAGATTACACCGGCAGAGGAAATTCCGGATTATGTAACTGCAATGGAATATGCAGAAAAATGGCAGAAGGATGGCATTATCTGGAAAGATGTATTAAATGATCAGACAGATCGAAATGCACTGTTAAATGAAGGAAAAATTATTACTAGATGGGGAACACATGAGTTTGCACATTCTAAGAAAAATTGGGTAGAAGATGGCGCATATTGGAATTTCGTAGAAGTTTATAAGGATGATTTGTATGCAAACCGTTCACCACTTGCAAATGCAATGGCAATCTCTGCAACCAGCGAAAATCCGGAGAGAACATTAATGTTTTTAAATCAGCTCGAGACGGATCAAAAGCTGTATGATATGGTTCAGTATGGTATTGAAGGTGAGACATATGTGTTAAACGGAGAACGCGCAGAATATCCAGAGGGAATGGATGGAACCAATTCTAATTATATGGGTTGGGGAGGCCAGTGGGCTTTATGGAAGCCACAGTATATGAGACCAACCGGTGGCTATACGGATAACTTCTGGGAAGAGGAAGCAGAGTATGCAGCATCTAGCGATAAGAATTTGTACTCTCCACTAGAAGGATTTAGTTTTGACGCAACAGATGTAAAGACAGAAGTCGCACAGAGAAATCAGATTTTCGGAGATGCACAGAAACTTTTAGAGGTTGGACTTGCAGGAGATACGGATACAGCACTTGAAAAGATTAAGACAGATAGCGAAGGTGCAGGTTTCCAGTCGGTATTAGATGAATATCAGAGACAGATTGATGAGTTTTTGGCAGCAAAGGATAAGTAAAAATAAAAATCAAAAAAGGAGATTTTATTATGAAGAGAAGAGGATTATGTGGATTACTGAGTGTAGCAATGGCAGCGGGAACAATGGCAGCAAATTATATACCGGCAGCGGCAGATGAGCTTGAGCCTGTTACCCTTCACTTTATCTTCTACGGAGATAAGAAGTCAGCGACTGATGAAGTATGGGATGCAATTGCAGATTATACAAGAGATACGTTAAACTGTGATTTTGATGTACAGTTTATCGCAGGATCAGACTATAAGAACAAGCTGACGGTTATGGCTGCAACAGGCGATACTTGGGATATGAACTTTGACTCCAACTGGACTGGAATTTATCAGATGATGGCAAAGGATGCCTATATGAATCTGGATGAGCTGCTTCCTGAGTATGCACCAGATCTGTATGCAAAGTATGAGGAGACTGGTATTTTAGATTCTGCAAAGAATAAGGGACATATCGTATGCTTGCCATGGACAATGACAATGAATAATCGTCCATTTATCCAGTGGAGAGGTGATCTGGCCGAGAAGGCAGGAATTGAAGTTGATAAGGATAACTTAAATGATCTGGAAGGTGTTGATAAGTTGTTACATCAGTTAAAGGAAGCATATCCAGACAAGTATATCATTGAGAGCTGCGGTCTTGTCAGTGCTGGATGGATGTCTGTAGATGATGATATGGGTCTTTATATTGATCTGTCCGATCCAGAGTGCAAGGTAGTCCCAGCAGAGGAGATTCCTGACTATGTTGAAGGCTGTGAGTATGCACAGAAGTGGCAGGAGGATGGCATCATCTGGAAGGATATTTTGACCGATAACTTAGATAAGAATAGCTTGATTAATGAAGGAAAGCTTCTGACAAAGTGGGGTACTCACGAATTTGCTCATTCCAATCGTCCTTGGGTAGAGGAAGGTGCTTACTGGGATTACACAGAAATTTATTCCGACAGACTGTATGCAAACCGTACACCGCTTGCAAATGCAATGGCAATCTCAGCAACCAGTGAGAATCCAGAGAGAACATTGATGTTCTTAAATATGCTTGAGAATGATGAGACTCTATACGATATGGTTCAGTATGGTATCGAAGGAAAGACTTATGTATTAAACGGCGAAGAGGCTGCTTATCCGGAAGGTATGGACGGTGCAAGCTCTAACTATATGGGTTGGGGCGGCCAGTGGGCTTTATGGAAGCCACAGTTTATGCGTCCGACCGAGTCCTACAGTGAGGGCTTCTGGGAAGAGGAAGCAGCGTATGCAGCATCCAGTGATAAAAATATCGTTTCTCCTCTTGAAGGATTCAGCTTTGATGCAACCAATGTGACAACTGAGGTCGCACAGAGAAATCAGATTTTCGGTGATGCCAATAAGCTTTTGAAGGTTGGTCTTGCAGGTGATGCAGATGAGGCAATCGAGAAGTTAAAGTCTGACAGTGAGTCTGCTGGTTTTGATGCCGTTTTGGAAGAGTTCCAGAAGCAGATTGATGAGTTTTTAGCTGCAAAGAACTGATTATAATGTGTAAGTAACGAGCAATTCGTAGGCATTATATAGAAAAAATAGAAGAGAAAGGCTCCCGATGATCCCCGATTGTCGGGGGCCTTTTAAAAAGGAAAGGCAGGACAATATATGAAGACAACCGTACATATTATTTCTCACTCCCATTGGGATCGAGAATGGTATCTTCCTTTTGAAAAACATAGAATGCATCTGGTAGAGCTTGTGGATGCAATTTTGGAAAAATTTGAGACAGATGAAAATTATAGAAGTTTCTTTCTGGACGGCCAGACAATTGCGCTTGATGACTATTTAGAGATTCGTCTTGAAAAAAGAGAGCAGGTGAAAAAATATGTCAGAGAGGGTAGACTCTGGACAGGACCTTGGTATATTCTTCAGGATGAGTTTTTGACGAGTGGCGAGTCCTGTGTGAGAAATCTTCTGACAGGTATGGAGTCGGCAAAAAAATATGGAAAATTGAGTCATGTTGGCTACTTTCCAGATGCGTTTGGCAATGCAGGACAGATGCCGCAGGTGTTAAAACAGGCAGGGATGGAAGCGATTGCATTTGGTCGAGGGGTAAAACCAGTTGGACTTAACAATGAGGTGAAGGGTGGTCAGTATGAATCCACTTTCTCAGAGATGAATTGGCAGTCACAGGATGGAAGCAGCCTGCCGGGAATTTTGTTTGCAAACTGGTACAATAATGGTATGGAGATTCCGGTTGATGAGGCAGAGGCAAAAGCTTACTGGGATGAGCGATTGGAGAAGGCTAGAAAATATGCCGGAACAAGCCAGCTTCTTTTTATGAATGGTTGCGACCATCAGCCGGTACAAAAAAATTTGGCACAGGCAATTGAGACAGCCAGAAAACTCTATCCAGAGATCGAGTTTATTCACTCTGATTTTGAAACCTATGCGAAGGCTGTGAAGGCAGAGATGACCGAGCAGACTTCTACGGTAGTAGGAGAGTTGACCAGTCAGGAGACAGATGGACGCTGGACGCTTGTAAATACCTGTTCGGCAAATGCCGATTTAAAGATTGCAAATAGAAAAGGTGAGAGTGCACTGGAAAGACAGGCAGAGCCAGCCTATGCAGTCGCCTCTATTTTGGGAGCAGCTTATCCGGAGGATTTGTTTTCTTACAGCTGGAAGAAGTTAATGCAAAATCACCCGCATGACAGTATCTGCGGTTGTAGTGTAGACGAGGTCAATCGTGAGATTGAGGCGCGTTTTGCAAAGAGTTTGCAGGTTGCAGAGGAGCTATATAAAAACGGCCTTCATCTGATTGCAGACCAAATTGATACCAAATTTGTTACTAGCGATGATGGAAAAAAGCAGATTACATTTGCTGTATTCAATTTTTCTGGTTGGAAGAAGACGCAGGTTATAACAGTAGAGCTTGATGCAAAGAGAATTTATGAAAATCTGACCCAGTCTTGGAATGAGTTAGAGGGCGAGTCCCTTCCTACATTTGCTTTGTATGATGTGAGTGGAAACAAAGTAAATGCAAAGATCGAGAGAAAGACAACTGCATTTGGCTATGATCTTCCAGATGATCGCTTCCGTCAGCCGTATATGGCACAGAGAGTGCAGGTGACATTTGAGGCAGAGGATGTCCCAGCAATTGGCTATCAGGTCTATGTATTAAAAGAAGTAGAAGAAAGTTTGGCGAAAGACATCCATGAATTGATAGAAACGACAGATGCGACTAGCAAAGACAAGGAATTTGTGATGGAAAATGAGAATGTTTTTGTGCGCATCAACTTGGATGGAAGCTTTGATTTGACTGATAAAAAGACTGGCCATACCTTTGAAAATTGTGGTATTTATGAGGACACTGGCGATATGGGAAATGAATATATTTATATTCAGGATACCGATCGTCAAACGATTACAACTAGGAATATCCCGGCAACAATTTTTGTCGAAGAAAATAGTGCAATTCGCTCTGTGGTAAAAATTAAGCATGAGCTTGAAGTGCCAGAGGCAATTGGAGATGAGATTTGGCCTCAGAGATATTCCTGTGTGGATCTGTACCAGAGAAAGGCAAAAAGAAGCGAGAAGCTTGTGAAGCTATCAATTGAGACAACACTTACGCTTGAGCACCATGCAAAGGGAGTAAAGGTGCAGACAACAGTTGTGAATACAGCAAAGGATCATCGACTGAGAGTGTTATTCCCAGCTGGACTTGACAGCGATATGCATTTTGCAGATTCTACATTCGAGGTTGTGAGACGACCAAACCGCCATGGAAAGGCATGGACCAATCCGAGCGCATGTGAGCATGAGCAGTGTTTTGTTGCGATGGAAGATAAAAATGCTGGAATACTGGTGGCAAACCGTGGTCTGTATGAATATGAGATTCTTCCAGATGAGGAAAATACAATTGCGTTGACACTTCTTCGCTCAGTTGCAGAGATGGGCGACTGGGGATATTTCCCAACACCGCAGGCGCAGATGCAGGGAAGCTATACGGTGGAGTATGCAATATTCCCGTATGAACCAGAAATGTGTGCAGAGGCATTTGCACTTGGCTATGACTATCAGCATGATTTGGCATGTGTGCAGCTTGGTATGAACAGAGAGAAGGAAACAATCTTCACACCGCAGGCTCAGAGTGGAATCCTTCCTATTAGAAAGAGTTTCTTTGAGTGGGAAGGAAATGGACTGAATCTGACAGCATTTAAGAAAGGTGCAAATAGTGAAGACATTTTTGTTCGATTTGTCAATACGTTGGAAACTGATGTGAAGCTTACAATCAAGAAGGCCGCCTGGATGAAGGGAATCTATCAAAGCTCTGTGATTGAGGAGAAAAAGGAGACGCTTGGCGAAGAAAATGGTGTATTTTCAGTTGTCGTAAAACCGTATCAGATTGTTACATTTGGTCTGCAGCCAAAAGAGAGGTAAGGGGAGAATAGATGGAAGGAAATGAACAGGTAATGTCTGGTGAGATTCGTGAGGAGGTTGAGTGGTGCAATATCCGTTGGTTTGACGGGGCAGATACAGGAAAGCGCGTTCTATTAATAGGAGATTCGATCACACTTGGCTATGGCAATGTGGTTTGTGAGAAGCTAAAGGAAAAGCAAATTCATACGGCATGGCTTTGCACATCAAAGAGCATCGACAACCCTTCACTTCGAAAGGAAATCGAGTATGCGATGAGCGAGTATCCAGTGGAGTTGATTCATTTTAATAATGGACTTCATGGATGGCATTTGAATGAGACAACCTATGCAGATGCACTTGAAAAGATGCTTGTCTGGATCAAAGAGACCTATCCGATGTGCAAGCTTGTGTTTGCAACAACGACGCAGAGTGTGCGAAGTGAGTATGAGCATGAGCAGATACAAAAAAGAAACGAAAAGGTGTTAACACTTGCAGAGAAGTTAAAAATTTGCGTTGATCCGCTTGCAAAGCTTGACGATACAACCAGTCAATTTTTGACAGATGGGATTCATTATCAAGATGACGGTTATCAGATTCTTGGAAGTGCGGCGGCAGAGTGTATCTGGCGCC
>CAUCWU010000013.1 GCA_958446555.1 uncultured Lachnospiraceae bacterium
GGAATGGAGAAAGGGTTGCACCAGTATCACGAAGCAGAATTGCACGGATTCTGGTAACGAATGCTGCCGGGCCTGCTGCATCTGCAAAGCTGATTCCATGGTAGCTTGGGTCTGGCTCAGTTAACTGTGGGAACTTGCCAGATGCCTTCCAGTCGAAGGTTCCTCCATCTACGATTACACCACCGATTGTGGTTCCATGTCCACCGATAAACTTGGTTGCAGAATGAACTACAACGTCTGCACCGTACTCAATCGGTCTTACCAGATATGGGGTTGCGAAGGTATTATCAATTACAAGCGGAATCTTGTGGCTATGAGCAATCTTTGCGATTTTCTCAATATCAACAACCTCGGAGTTCGGGTTTCCAAGTGTCTCGATGAAGACTAACTTGGTGTTGTCCTTGATTGCACCATCAATCTCATCATAGTTGAATGGATCTACGAAGGTTGTGTCAATTCCGTAGGATTTAAAGGTGTGTGCTAACAGATTGTAAGTACCACCGTAAATATTCTTTGCTGCAACAACATGATCACCAGCAAATGCCAAATTCTCAATTGCATATGCAACAGCTGCTGCACCAGAACCAACTGCCAGTGCTGCAACTCCACCCTCAAGGCTTGCGATTCTCTGCTCGAATACATCCTCAGTTGGGTTGGTTAATCTTCCGTAGATATTTCCTGCATCCTTCAATGCGAAACGATCTGCTGCATGCTGGGAATTGTGGAATACATAGGATGAGGTCTGGTAAATCGGAACGGCTCTTGCGTCTGTTACTGGATCTGCTTCCTCCTGTCCTACGTGAAGCTGTAATGTCTCAAACTTTAACTTTCTTTCCTTTAATGTACTCATATTCGAATCCTCACTTTCTGGATGGTTGTCTTGTTTTTGTTTCTAGGTTTGTGTTGCTTTAACTGTCTTGTATTATAACGAAGGCGCTCACCTTTGTCCAATACACAAAAGTGAGCGCCTGTTATTTATTTTACCTATATCAAACCTATTGCAATACCATGCTCTTGTATTTCGCGAGTTCGTCGACGTACAGCTTCGCGAGTTCGCTTAGCTGAATGTTTCTTCTCTTGACGTAACCGATTGTCATGACTTCGGTTTCTTCCAGCGGAACTGCCGCATAGTCGCTTCCGTTTAATTCTTCGCAGATAATTCCAGAGCAGAGCGTATAGCCATTTAAGCCAACCATTAAATTTAGCATGCTGGCGCGATCATCGACCTGAATGGTCTGCTTGTACTCGTAGGTACTAAATACCTCTTCTGCAAAATAAAAGGAATTGGTCTTTCCCTGATCGAACGTCAGACATGGATAGTTTTCTAGCTCTTTCAAACTTACCGATGCTTTCGATGCGATTGGATTGCCTTTCCACACATAGACATAAGTATTGCAGTCAAAGAGCGGAACAAATTCTAGCTCACTCTCGTGAATCAGCTTTGTCAGCACCTTTCGATTAAAGTCACTCATATAAAGGATACCGATTTCGCTGATGAAATCTTTGACATGCTCGATGACCTTTCCCGTCTTTGTCTCATGGATCGCAAATGCATAGTCATCCATGCCAAATTCTTTGACCATCTCGACAAATGCCTTAACGGCGAACGTATAATGCTGCATGGAAACTGCGAAACGCTTTTTCGTCTGTGTTTTCTCGACATAACGCTGCTCCATCAGGCGATACTGCTCGACAACCTGTCTGGCATAGCCTAAAAATTCATTCCCCTCGGTTGTGACGAGGATTCCTCTGTTGGTTCGTCCAAATATGCGAATGCCGATCTCCTTTTCAAGCTCCTTGATTGCCTCTGAAAGGCTGGGCTGAGAAATAAACAGCTTTGTCGCTGCCTGGTTCATCGATCCGCAGTCCGCGACTGCAATCGCATATCGTAATTGCTGTAGTGTCATTTTTCTGCCTTTCTTCTTTGTATTTCAATACGAAAAAGGCCCTGCTCTCTGCAGGGCCAAAAGGGAATAAAAAGGGGAGGGATGCCGATTACTTCATCGGCTATGAAAAAGATATATGAATGTCCAGTTGATTTCTCAACTGTGCCTTTATCATAACCGATAAATGTGTTCAATTTTTGTCCAAATTTTTAACTATTTGTGAATGGAATAAAAAAATCGGCTATTTTCTCATCATTTCCCGCAGAGTTTTACGATTGCAAGTGCGAAAATCTCTGAACTCATCACTAACTGGTCGATGATTACAAACTCATCCGGTCCATGCATATGATTGTCGACTGACGGATCTGCACATCCACATGCGACACCATTCTCAATATGATGCACATAGGTGCCCCCACCGATTGCAAGCGGCTCTCTTACCTCTCCAGTTACATCAGTATAGGTTTCAAGCAGTGTCTTTACAAGCTCGGAATCCTTCGGAACATAGTGTGGTGGATTTAATGGAGAACCATCGGTTACAAAACCTGCTGCTGAAAGCTTTGCCTCCACAACATTTTTGGTATTTTCTTCTGTTGCACTGTTGCATGCGCGACAATCAAAGGTTCCACTCATCTTGCCGTCCTCTAATTTGAATAGATCCAGTGTCAGCGTCGTCTTTCCAGAAATCTCATCTTCCAGATTAACACCAAGTCCACCTCCGCAGTAATCACCGTGTGGGAACAGTTTTACTAAATTGCCAAGCAATGTCTTTGTCTTACTCTCTGCAAGTGGAAGTGAGGAAAGAAGAACAAGAAGTGCTGTCAGCGCATTGTTTCCATCCATCGGGCTTGCCGCATGTGCAGAAACACCGTCTGCGTGAATCTTTACTGATCCATTCTCTGCCTTAACGGTAAATGTTACGCCAGTTGCCTTTTGTGCTGCCTGTGCATAATCCTTTACCTCATTCTCTGCCATTCCCTCAACAACTGCATCTGCCTTTGCCGGAACAACATTTACTTTAATTCCACTGACTGCGCTCTTTACTCTTGGAAGAGCTTCCTCTTCTGGAATCTCTGCTGTGAAGGTAGTATGCAAGCTTCCCTTCTCCAAAAATACAAGTGGGAAATCAGCATCCGGTGAGATTGTCATCGGTGCATGAACATTCTTTCCAAAATAATACTTAATATCAGAGCTTCCGCACTCCTCATCAGAGCCAAGAATCAAACGAACATCCTTGTCTAGTTCAAAGCCTAAATCGCGCACTGCCTTCATCGCATATAGTGCTGCAACTGCCGGACCCTTATCATCGGAAGTTCCACGGCCATACATCTTGCCATCCTCAACTACTGGCTCAAACGGAGTGGTCTTTGTCCATCCGTCTCCGCCCGGAACGACATCTAAATGAGCCAAAATATCAAGTCCTAACTCTTTTCCATTGATTACGGTATCAATCGCATAGTTGTCCCAATTCTTTCCAGTAAAACCATGCTTTTCAAACAGTGCAATACCTGCTTTCAGTGCATCTGCTGCCCCCTCGCCATATGGCTTACCCGGCAGTGCATCTGCTCTTGCACTGTCAATTTTAATTAATGTCTTAATATCTTCGATCATCTCGTCGCGATGTGCACCGAGATACTCATGAATCTTTTCCTGTGCTGTCATAATTATCGCCTTTCTTTCTCTAAGGATATCTTTATAATACCCTTTTTTACACAACTTTGCAATGGATTTTTCACAAGCACCTTTTCCCCTACCGTGCAAAGACCTCCCGTTTCATGCGGTTTATCGTGTGGCAATACGCTGGAACCAAGAATAGATCCGCCATCACCCACGCGATTGGGCTTGCCAGACAGATTCCGGTAAACCCAATCAGTGGCACGAGCACAAGACTCGCAATAATTCGTCCAACCATCTCACAGACACCTGCCAAAATTGCAAGCGGCGAATATCCCATTCCCTGAATGCAAAAGCGCACGGTATTGACCAGACAAAGTGGAATATAAAATGCGGAGTTGAACATCAAGAAGGTCTTAACCTGACCTAAAATTTCGACCTCATCTGCCGACACAAACAGCAGCGCAATCTGACTTCCAAACAAAGACAACACAATAAATGCGATGATTGCATAGATACCGCCGACAAAGCTTGCCGATTTTAATCCCATTCCAACACGATCAAGCTTTCCGGCACCGACATTTTGTCCGGCATAGGTTGCCATTGTGGAGCCGAGTGCATCAAATGGACAGCAGCTGAAATTGGAAATTCGTCCAGCTGCGGTGACTGCTGCGACTGCCTGAGAGCCCAGTGAATTTACAGCTGTCTGCAAGATGACACTTCCAATTGCCGTAATTGAGTACTGCAGTCCCATCGGAATGCCCATTCCACAAAGGATCGTCGCTTGGCGACCTTCAAACTTCATCTCACCCTTCTCAAATTTCAAAATGTCGTATTGCTTTCTCATATATAAAAAGCAAAGCACACCTGAAATTAACTGAGAGAGAACTGTCGCCCATGCTGCACCTGCCACACCCATATGAAGCACAAGAATTGCAATCAGATCAAATACAATATTGAGAAGTGCTGAGATAATTAAGAAAACAACTGGTGTTTTACTGTCTCCAAGCGAACGGATAATTCCGGAGAGCAGATTGTAAAGATAGGTTGCTGGAATTCCGATGAAAATAACAAATATGTAACTATACGCATATTCAAAGATATTTTCCGGCGTGTCCATCCAGTGGAGAATCTGTCTGCAAAGCACACAGACTGCCACTGTCATAACTGCTGCGAATGCGACTGACAACCATGCCGCATTCGCAACGAATTTTCGAAGTCTCTTATAGTCCTTTGCACCGAAGCTCTGCGCGATCGGAATTGAAAAACCACTGCAGACACCGTTGCAAAATCCAATAATCATAAAGTTGATTGCACCGGTCGATCCGACACCTGCCAACTGGTCAACACCAAGGCTCTTTCCAACAATAATCGTATCAACCATACTGTAAAACTGCTGAAACAACATTCCAAGCAGTAGTGGAACTGCGAAGCTTAAAATGAGTTTCAATGGGCTTCCTGATGTCATCTGTCTTGTTGCACTTTTTGCCATACTCTTCTTTTACTCCTTTTTAAGTGCCTGTTAGAATCCTGTCTGAAGCAGGGACTTTAACAGAAAATTATTGTCATAAAGAAATGTTAGTAAACTGCTCTGTGTAATCATCGAAAGCGCTTCACGTCCCCAGTCTGTTGTTGCAAATGCTGTCACAACAATTCCACCGATCCAAACCAAAATTAGTGCAATACATAAACCACCAACTGCACCTGCAATGCAGTCAATCTGATGTAAAATCGGCAGTTGCACAATTCCTGATAAAAGAAAGGTTATGATGCGAAGTAAAATCCACACAACAAGAAAGCTGATTACACTGCACACAGCCTGAAAAGCCAAATCGGTAAGCCAGCCTGTGATATATACAGCGACATTGTTTGCACCTTTTTGTGCATAGACTGCTGCATCATTACTCTTTTCCAGGTTTTCCTTCAAAATATCCGGCAAATTTAAGCTGTCGATGACCTGATCAGCGATCTGATCCTTGCTCGACTGAAGTGCCTGTACCTTCTCTCCAACAAAGTTTCCAATTCCATCTTCAATTGTCGTATAGATTTCTGTTTTTTCTTTTACAAAATCAGCTACGGGCTGACGGACAAAGAGCATAATTACAATACTCAAAAAGAAGGACGCAAACGAGAGGACTGTTTTCACCAGCCCTCTCTTTGCGCCTGCCAGCGTAGCTAATACAATCACTGCGATTACCGCTATTGTAAGCCAATTCATGATTCGCCTTTCTAATGAAAGCCCTGAGATGAATGTGCTTTGTCATCGATGCCGTAAAGTGAAACGATCAGGCTCGATGACAATCACTTCATCGAAGGGCACATCATGATACCTGAAAATCTTTATCGCGCAGAATCAAGCATCCCTGCTTATCATACTTGCTCTGGAAAAGTCTTCTTACTGACTTTTTCTCGGCCTTTTCAATCGCATTGTTTACAATCATCTCGACAATGCGCTTTTTGTTTCGCTCTTGATTCTCTGCGATCACCTTAAGTCTCTCCATCAGTGCCAACTCACCGGACTTATCAAGTACACTGTCCTCTCTGTCTGCATAACCTCTCGCATACTCAAGAAGCTCTGTGACAGAATAATTTTCTCGCACAAACTGAGCTGTAATAACCGAAGAAAGTGCCGGATGGTCAAGAAGCAAGTGGCGAATGGATGACGGTGTGTCGATAAAGACAACCAATAAACTGCGATCGTTTGGTTCAATCACCTGACACAACTCATCAATGACGCGATCACTCATATCAGCTGCATTCTCAATCAGAATGGTTTTTCCAAGCAGCTTATCAAACGAGCGAACGACGCCTTTCTGATTCAGCTTCTGTCCTGTGGTTTTTACAACAGATTGTGGAACCACGCGAGAAGAGCTATCAGAAAGCTCTTGCAAATAGTCAAGTGCAAGCTCAATATCATCCTCATCCGGCATTGCCTGAATTGCGAAATGCCATACTCTAGACATATTCTCTGGATTGACAATTGGGATTCCATCTGCCCTCACACGTTCTGTCTGACGGAATTCTTCATACTGTTCAGCCGGAGTTTCTAAATCAGATTCTTTATCTGATTCAGTGGTCTGCTGAACTTCTTGTGTTTCTTCATCCTCTACAGACTCGGTTTCTTTTGGTACTTCTGTAGACTCATCTTCTTCTACATCAATTTCTGAAACCTCTTCCTCTGGCTCAAAAGCTTCTTCCTTTGATTCTTCCTTTTCTGGCTCAATTTCTGGGTACTCCTCCGGCTGGACTTCATCAAGCGTAATATCAGCTGGGGCCAGATCTGGCGCCTCTGCAGCTTCGGCCTCCTCAAATGTTACCGTCTCCGCCTGTGGTGCTGCCCACTCGGAAATCTGCGGCTCCTCAAGTGTTTCCTATACAGAAGCTGTAATCTCAGAAGTAATCTCTGGCATCTCGTCAGTTTCTTCTGGTTGAATTTTCTCTGGCTCCTCTGCCTCTTCTGATTCAATTTCTTCTGCCTCTGGTTCTTCTGCTTCTTCTGATTCGATTTCTTCTGTTTCTGGCTCTTCAATTTCATCAGCTTCCACTTGCTCAGACTCAGTTTCTGGCATTGTACCAGTTTCAACTTCTTCTATTGTCTCAGTTCCAATTGGCTCTTCTGCCTTTTCTACTTCCTCGGCTGCTACTTGCTTTTGAACCTCCTGTATCTCTTTTGCAAGAGACTCCTGCAAATCATTCTGAGCATCTTCCTGTCTTGCTCGCTGGATCACTGCCATGATTTCATTCATGTCACTTGTCACCACATTTAGCTTTGAATGCTCTTTCTTCTGAGCCTGCTTTAAGCGTTCTACGGCTTCAAGTTCTTCCTGCTCACGCTGCAAACGTTCCTGTTCTTCGCGTTCTTTCTGCTCATGCAGACGCTCGGCTGCCTTTCTGGCTTCCTCGCGCTCCCTCTCTTCCTTTAGCGCCTTTTCCTTTTCGCGCTGCATTCGAAGCTGTTCTTCGCGCTCTCTTGCTGCTATCTGTTCAGCTTCGCGTGCTCTTGCTTCCTCTTTTGCAGCCTCCTGCTCAGCCCGATAGGCTTCTTCCTGCTCACGCTGCCACTTTGTGATTTGCTTTTGAGTTTCCTCTTTTTGAGCCTGATTTACTTCCTGCTTTTCTTTTTTATCCTGCTCTTTTTGAAGCTTCTCGTTTTCTTCCTTTGCTTTTTTATCTGCAAACTTCTGAACCTTTTCCTTCTGAGCAGATGTCAGCGGTGCAAACTGGCTCTTAAGAGAAAGCGCTTTCTCCACATATTTTCCAAGACCAAACCAGAGAATGATATCATCGCAAAGCTGGATACACTTATCTTTTTCGTTATTCATCGCATACAAAACAGCCAACTCGTATGCCCACTTTTCATCAAAATCCTCTTTCTTGTATGCCTCAAGAATCTGAATCTTCTCTTCAAGTGTCGCCTTCTGAAAACGAGCCATCTTATATAGAAGAATATATCTGCCCTGATCATTCGGAGCAATACGACAAAATTCTTCAAAATAATTCTTCGCCTCGTCATAGTTGCCTGCCTTTAACGCCAATTCTGTTAATCGGTATACAATACGACGTCCCATTGTTGTATATTCATAGGCCTGCTGCAAAATATCGATTGCATTTTCATATTCTCCAACTGCCGTATAGATGTCAGCTGCAAACGTCAGCATTTTTACATCGCGAACCTTTGTCCAGTCAATGGTATCACACAGCCTTGCCGCCTCTTCATATTCTTTTCTGGCTGCAACCTGTCTGATATGCTCCGTCTTTAACTGATACTCGTACTTATCCATGTCTGTCACCACTTCCTAAATCTATGTCATCGTTCACCAAATGCGTAAACAAAATTTTCCTATAATTCCACACGTCCATCAAGTGCACGTGTCAATGTTACTTCATCAATATATTCCAAATCACCACCTACCGGCACACCACTTGCAATGCGTGTCACCTTGATTCCAGCTGGCTTAATCAACTTACTGATATACATTGCAGTTGCCTCACCTTCCAAACTGGAATTGGTTGCGATGATGACCTCTTTCACATCCTCGCGCTGCAAACGCACAAGCAGCTCTTTTATCTTAATGTCTCCCGGTCCAATTCCAAGCATCGGAGAAATCGCACCGTGAAGGACATGGTATACCCCATCAAATTTTCCCGTTTTCTCATAAGCCGCGAGATCTCTGGAAGTCTCCACCACCATGATCACTGACTTATCTCTCTTTTCACTGCTACAAATCGGACATAGTTCCTGATCCGTCAGCGTGAAACATTCCTTACAATAGCGGATATTGCTGCGCGCATTCACCATTGACTGCGCCAGCTGCTCCACCTGCTCCTTTGGCATGTTGATAATATGAAAGGCCAGACGCTGAGCCGA
Source organism: uncultured Lachnospiraceae bacterium (assembly GCA_958446555.1). Taxonomy (GTDB): domain Bacteria; phylum Bacillota; class Clostridia; order Lachnospirales; family Lachnospiraceae; genus Anthropogastromicrobium. The sequence goes on from CAUCWU010000013.1 coordinate 8,869, forward strand.
TTTTGCTCCGATCCCAGGCAGTCTGGACAATTCTTCAATCAATTGATTTACTGTTTTGCTATAAAAATCCATCAGAATGGAAATCCTCCACCAAGACCACCTAAGCTTCCGCCAAGGCCGCCTGCAAGCTTACCCATTGTCTCAGAAGATGCCTCGTCTACCTGACGCATTGCCTCGTTGACTGCTGCTACAATCAGATCCTGTAACGTCTCAATATCGTCTGGATCAACAGCCTCTGGTGCCAACTCTACATTCTTTACTTCTCTCTTACCAGAAACGGTAACCTTAACAACACCGCCACCTACACTGGCAGTAAACTCCTTCTCCTCAAGCTCCTTCTGCTGCTCCTCCATCTGACGCTGCATTCTCTGTGCCTGCTTCATTAAATTATTCATGTTGCCCGGCATACCGCCTGGGAATCCACCTCTTTTTGCCATTTCTTTTTTCCTTTCAAATTACATTAAATTTTTTTATTGTATTAAACTTATGAGTAAGAATTCATGCTTTCTTATAAATTTCACTCGTCCTCAACCCCAATTTCCATATTGATGCCCTCAATATGGCTGCCTTTTGTGACGCGCGGCATCGCCTCGCCTGCCTCAAGAAGTCTTGCTGAAATTGAAAACTCTTTTTGATATTCTCGATTTAGCATCTGTCTGAGTTCTTCCATGCGGTTTTGCTGGAGCATTAACTCATAGTTAAACCGATTGGTAAACACAATACAGAGTCCTTTTGCCTTTTCATAACTAATCTGCGTTCCGCGAAGAATGCTGTTGATCGAAGCTGACTGCATACGGGAAAGCTTTTTCCAATCCTCACTCAGCTTTTGATAATCGGCATATTCTGCCTCGCTTAGCTCCACTGTCTGAGCAGATGATGAAGAAGCAGAGGTTGCTGCCCCTTGCTCAAAATAGGCATCAAAAATGCTACCGTGAACTGCCTCGTCTGGCGTACCAGCTGCATTTGCATGATTCTGCCCACTCGGTGCTGCCACAAAATTTCCAGAAGCAATCTGCTCTTCCATTTTGTCTAGTCGGACAGAGATGCTTTCTAAATCATCCTCCATCTGAGGCTGCATCATCTTGATGATTGCCATCTCGATTAACACTCTCTTTGAGACAGCAAATTTTAATTGATTGGATAACTCGGAGCAGATCCGAATATTTCGCATCAAAACAGGAAGCGCTACCATCTGAGATTCCTCACGAAGCGCCTCATAATTTTCCCTTGTCATCTCAAGTGCCTCGGCACTGCTATCTGCCGTCTGCACCAACATCAAGTTTCGCAGATACCAGATAAAATCTGTCACAAATTGTCCAAGATCGCGTCCCTGCGCGCTAATCTCATCCATTAGTGCAACACATCCTGGCACATTGCACTGTATGATGAGACGAAGTAGACGAGAGAACACCTGCGTATCCACAGCTCCAAGTACATCTAATACTTTTTCATAGGTCAATCTCTGCCCATAATAAAACGAAATGCATTGTTCCAGTAAACTTAATGCATCTCGCATAGATCCATCGGCTGCCTTTGCCACATAGCGGATCGCATCCGCATCTGCCTCCACCTTTTCTTCAGAGAGCAGATGCGAAATCTGGTCTGCTATCACATCATTTCCAATTCGTCTAAAATCATACCGCTGACATCTCGACAGCACTGTGATCGGGATTCGGTTTGCCTCTGTGGTCGCCAAAATAAAGATGACATAGGCTGGCGGCTCCTCAAGCGTCTTTAACAATGCATTGAAGGCTCCTGCTGACAACATATGAACCTCATCGATGATATAGACGCGATACTTTCCCTCTGTTGGGGAGTATTGTACCTGATCTCTGATCTCACGAATGTTGTCTACACCGTTGTTGGATGCCGCATCGATTTCTGCTACATTGACCGAACGACCCTCCAGGATCGATTTGCATACCGCACACTCATTGCACGGGCTTCCGTCCACCGGATGCTCACAGTTAACGGCACGCGCCATAATCTTTGCGATTGTGGTCTTTCCGGTTCCTCTCGTGCCGCAAAACAAGTAGGCATGTCCAACGCGGTCTGAAATAATTTGATTTTTTAAAGTCCGTACAATGTGCTCCTGCCCTCTTACATCTTCAAAGCGGGCAGGGCGCCATTTGCGGTATAATGCCGTATATGCCATTTATGATTTTTCTCCGTTTTTATCAATCTCCGAAGGAGATGCCCATAAGCTTTGCTTCCTGAACCATCTCTTCGTCTGGCTGGATCATCTTAAGCTTTCCGGCAACATCTGCTAACGGAATCTTTGCGATATGATTGTTCTTCATACCAACGAGATAACCAAAGTCGCCGTCTAAGATCATCTTACCTGCTGCCGCACCAAGTCTTGTCGAAAGAACACGGTCGTACGGACACGGGCTTCCACCTCTCTGCATGTGGCCTGGAACTGCAACACGAACCTCCTGTCCGGTCAGTTCAGAAATCTGAGCGCCAATCTCATAGGAGATCGATGGGTACTGACGACTTGCCACATATTTCTTATACTCCTTCTTAGAAAGAGCTGCCTGCTCCTTGGAAATTGCGCCCTCTGCCACTGCAATAATGGAGAAGCGCTTTCCGTCCTTGGCACGCTTGTTGACAGCAGCTGCTACCTTCTTGATATCATATGGAATCTCAGGAACTAAGATGATATCTGCACCACCTGCAATACCAGCATGCAGTGTCAGCCAACCTACCTTATGACCCATAACCTCTACGATAAATACGCGGCCATGTGAAGCTGCAGTTGTGTGAATACAGTCGATTGTCTGTGTTGCAAGATTGATTGCACTCTGGAAACCAAAGGTAACATCGGTTCCCCACAGATCGTTGTCAATTGTCTTCGGAAGTCCGATGACATTTAATCCCTCTTCGCGAAGAAGATTGGTCGTCTTCTGGCTACCATTTCCACCTAATACTACGAGACAATCAAGCTTTAACTTCTTATAGGTATTCTTCATTGCCTCTACCTTGTCAAGACCGTTCTCATCCGGCACACGCATCAGCTTAAACGGCTGTCTGCTTGTTCCTAAAATTGTTCCGCCGGTCGTCAGAATTCCTGAAAAATCCTTGGATTTCATGATTCGGTAATCGCCGTAGATCAGTCCACGGTATCCCTCGATGAAACCAATGATTTCAACATCCTTTTTCTGATTGTACAATGTCTTTGCAACACCTCTCATCGTTGCATTCAGGCTCTGGCAGTCTCCGCCGCTGGTTAACATTCCAACTCGCATCGTATCTTCCTCCTTGTATTTAGGATTTCAACTGTATCAATGGCAAAACTAACCCATCGTAGTTTTATTATACAAAAAAAGAGCTGCTGATGCAACAGACAACTCTTAAAAAACATGTTTTCTTTTGTTAACCTTTTTTTGCGCATCCCGGCTTCGAATGCCACCCCCAGACGTTACCTCTGCAGCCTGCTCGGCCCAGGCACCCTCACGGCACACAAGATGATCTGCTTAATGCTGCTTCGTTCCCGACCTGACATGGTTCACAGAGTCCTGTTGCGTAAGACCCAAACTTCAACGCCACTTACAGAGGGCAGCTCCACAAGTGAAACACCCTCAGCCGGAATATGACCCCCACTATAGCGGATTGAAGGTACAAGGCACCGCTAACGCCCCGGCTGCGCATCCATAATTGTATCGGATAATTCCTCGTTTGTCAAGGGGCGTTTCTTCTTTTTTACTCGGATACGTTTAAAAAACTCTGACAAAATCTGAGAGCATTCACTCTCCAAAACACCCTTGGTTATTGGAATCTGATGATTAAACTGCTGCATATCAAACAGATTTAAAATTGACCCTGCACAACCTGCCTTTGCATTCATCGCACCGATCACAACCCGGTCAAGTCGTGCCTGAACAGCTGCTCCGGCGCACATCTGACAAGGCTCCAGTGTCACATACATTGTGCATCCCTCAAGTCGCCAGTCGCCAAGCTTTTTTGATGCTTTTTTCATTGCTGCAAGCTCTGCATGACCAAGCACCGACTTTTCTGTATTTCGCCTATTATAGCCCCTAGCAATCACCTTTCCATCACAGACAATCACGCAGCCAATCGGAACTTCGTCAAGAGCTGCTGCTTTTTTTGCCTGAGTGAGTGCCTGACGCATAAATTTTTTATCTTCTTTTAACTGGGCCTGCTGCTTCTTTATCAGCTGCTCATTTTCTGCTGCCACGCTCTTTCCCTCTCTTTTCCATTTTCTTTCCCGTAAAACACAAGCGGAACACACCAGTAGCCAAAATCACCCGTACCTGGTTTCTTTGATTTTACTGAGCGAAACCGATAGAAGCCAAACATCTGCGCCATCAGTTCCTCGCTCTTTTCATAATTGCCCGGCACCCAAAGCTCATAGTGATCCTCGCCGACTCGGGCAAATACGATATAGCGATGCTTTACAAAACTGTACATCAAAAAGCCATTGCTACTAAGTACCCAGTTTTCACGCGGAAGGCGACCAATATCAGCTGGCATTGCCTTTAAGCAGACAATTGAATCACCTGGAAGCGTCTCAATATGCGGATAAACTGCACTTAATTGCTCCCAGATTTCATTTATTTTTTGCGGTCTATTTTGTGACTCTTTCTCGCCCACTTCCATCGTTTCAAGATCTTCGACTGCTGCTTCCACAGACTCGGCCATATTTATTTCATTTGAGTCATTCGAATCACTGGATGATTCTTTTACTGGATCATTTGAAGCTTCCTCTATCGGTTCTTCCGTCTGATTGAAATTTTCATCTTGAACCATCTCTTCTTCCTTTTTCGTAAATAACGATAGTCCAAATGGTTTGTCATCCCATACGGTTGCATAAGCATTGGAAAACGGCTCCTGACGACCTGCAACGAGTCCACACAATTCATCAAAACGAATTGTACTCCCGGCAAGGAAACTACCATTATTTATGTATTGAAGCTGTCCGCTTCCATTTTTTACAACCATGCGTCCAAGCGGAACGAGGCGACACCCCTCTCCAACTCGGTAAAAGCCAAATACATGCAAAATTTCTGCCGATGCATTATTTTTTACAGACAGAAAAATTCGCTGCACCTCTCCTCTGATCTCAACCCTTGCGAATCCGCAATTTTCTTTTTTTTGATCCTTCTCATACGCAAATAAGTATGAGAGAAAGCGTTTATAGTCTGCCATAGCGATACCTCCCTTTTATCGATACACATACCTACGAATTGCTCTACACGTTTGCAACTTTTCGACCCTGGTATCATTTTATTCTGAATACTTATTTATGAAAGAAAGGTATCGTTTAGAACTTTTATTTTTGAATTTCGTTCGCGTCCTTCGACATCGCATCAGAAAGAGCTGCAAACTGTTCAAGTGTCAAAGTCTCACCGCGCACATTTGCCGAAAGGCCAATGCTCTCAAGCACAACTGCCAGTTCATCCTTGGACTTATTTAGCCCGCCAACATTGTACAGACCATTTACTAAGGTCTTTCGTCTCTGATTGAAGGAAGCGCGGATGATATCAAACATCAGCTTCTCGTCCTTAACTGCAACTGGTGTCTTATGGCTTGTCAGACGAATGACCGCACTTCCGACATTTGGTCTTGGCATAAAGCAGTTCGGCGGAACATTCGCTACAATGTATGGCTCTGCATAAAATTGTACGGCAAGTGAAAGTGCTCCGTAATCTTTGCCGCCCGGTGCTGCCTGCATACGCTGGGCCACTTCCTTTTGCACCATGACAGTTACGCTCTCCATCGGGATATGATTTTCAAATAAGCCCATCAGAATCGGAGTTGTAATATAATAAGGAAGATTTGCAACCACCTTGATGCGTTTTCCCTCGCACTGCTCCTCTACAAGCTTATTGATGTCAAGCTTTAATACATCATTGTGGATAACGGTCACATTATCATATGCAGACAAGGTATCCTGCAAAATTGGAATCAAATTGTCATCGATCTCAACTGCAAAGACCTTCTTTGCAGACTCGCACAGATACTGGGTCAGCGTTCCAATTCCTGGTCCAATCTCAAGCACATAATCTTCTGATGTAATCTCAGCTGCGCGCACAATCTTGTCTAACACATGCGTATCGATCAAGAAATTCTGACCGAATTTCTTTGCAAAGTGAAACTGATACTTTTGCAGTACCTCTATCGTATTTTTCGGGTTTCCTAATTCAGCCACAGTTTTCCTCCAATCGGTATAATTTTTTTGCATTGGCAAGTGTGATCTTTTCAACCGTTTCCTCTGACACCTGCTTTATCTCGGCTAATTGCTTTACGACTTCTTTTAAATACAATGAATTGTTGCGCTTTCCTCGGTGCGGAACCGGTGCAAGATAAGGGCTGTCGGTCTCAAGCACAATTGAGGAGAGCGGAATTTCAGCTGCAACCTCCTTGATCACTCTGGCATTCTTAAAGGTAAGCACACCGCCAATTCCAATGAAAAATCCCATATCGACGTACTCTTTTGCCATCGGCACTGAGTAGGAATAGCAGTGGATCACACCGGCATTTCCCGCCTTTACTGCCTCTTTCATGACATCCATCGTGTCTTTTGCCGCTTCTCTGCTGTGGATAATCACTGGAAGATCCACTTCTCTTGCGAGTTCAAGCTGTCTTAAAAACCACTTTTTCTGAATATCCCTAGGAGAATTGTCCCAGTAATAGTCTAATCCAATCTCTCCGATTGCGACAACCTTCTTTTCTTTTGTAAGTGCTCGAAGTGTCTCAATATCGTTTTCTGTCATATCCTTTGTGCTGTCCGGATGAACACCGACAGCTGCATAAATTTGCGGCCACTTTTTGGTAAGCTCGACCGCTTTTTTTGAGGATTCCATGGACGCACCAACGTCCGTGATACAACAAATGCCGGAGGAGAAAATCTCCCCCAGCAAGTTATCGCGATCCTCACAAAATGCATCATCATCGTAATGCGCATGAGTATCAAAAATCATTTATTATCCCTCTTTACTTGATCAGTCAATTGTCTCTGCCATTGCCTCTTCAGCCAATGTCTCAAGCTCTGGTGTCTCTGCAACAGGTGCCGGTTCATTCGCTGCATCAGCTGCCGGCGGTGCTGGCATTTCCGGTGTTGCTTCTGGTATAGATGGCTGAACCGGTATGTCTGGCTGTGC
>CAUCWU010000014.1 GCA_958446555.1 uncultured Lachnospiraceae bacterium
TCATCGAAAAACCGTTGGCAATACGAGAATTTGGTATTTTGATTGAGCCGCAATTTTTAGATTATATTTCGGCGGAGGAAAATCTGCGATTGCTTTCACAACTGGTTAATCGGAAACAGGACACACGAATCGAAGAACTGTTGGAAAAGACAGAACTTTATAGCAGCCGCAAGAAGAAAGTGGTCTTATAATATGCCTCTACTGAGGAAATATTGTTCCAGTAGGTATCAATCTGATATGCATAGATGCGCTTGATGTCCTTATAACGGATCAAAATATCCTTTACAAGATCATAGCGATCTTCCTCTGCTGCACGCTCAATCAACTCGATTAACAGACGTCTTCTGATTACATAGATACCACAGGATACATTTCTGGATGCCTCGATAACAGGCTTTTCCTGATAATCACGGATTCTTCCGTCATCATCTGTTGTCACCTGTCCAAAGCGGCTTAAATCCTCGCCCTCTGGCATTTCCTTGCAGACAACTGTGATATCTGCGCGCTTCTGGATATGATACTCAAGAACCTTATTGTAATCCAGCTTATAAATTCCATCGCCGGAAGCCAGAACCACATATGGTTCATGGCTTCTTTTGAGGAAATGCAGGTTCTGATACAGGGCATCGGCTGTACCCCGATACCAGTTGCTATTTTCAGCGGTTATAGTAGGGGTGAATACATATAAACCGCCCTGCTTTCTTCCAAAATCCCACCACTTTGAAGAGTTTAAATGCTCATTCAGTGATACGGTATTGTACTGTGTCAACACAGCTACTTTTTGAATACGGGAGTTTGACATATTGCTCAGCGCGAAATCAATGCTTCTGTAGGTTCCTACCATCGGCATAGCAGCGATCGCACGGTTGTATGACAGCTCCTTCATTCTCTTGTTGTTTCCACCGGCTAAAATTATTCCAATCGCTTTCATTCTTCCTGGCCCTCCTTGATGATGTATCCGCCGCTTACAAGATTTCCATCCGGATAATCCTCAGAAACGGTCTTTCCAGAAATCGCTACATTCTTTCCGATTGTAACGCCGTCTGGAATCTCAGAGCCTTCTGCAATGGTGACAAGGTCACAGCAGTATACCTTCTTATTATATTGGCTGTCTGCATATTCACCGACACCGATTGTACAATTCTCGCCAACGACTACATCCTGTGCAATGATGGACTTATAGATCTTGGTTCCCTTCTTGATAACAGCACCCTGCATCAAAATGGTGTCATAGACCTCTGCGCCCTCCTCAACCGTAACATTTGGTCCGATTACGCAGTTTCGCACCTTTCCATAAATCTCTGAACCATCACCTATGATACAGCGCTCAATCTGTGCGGTATCTGCCAGATACTGCGGTGGCTGGTTATCAGACTTGGTATAGATCTTCCAGAACTCCTCATACAGGTTGAAAACAGGAACGATATCAATCAGCTCCATGTTTGCCTCCCAGTAGGAATGAAGGGTTCCAACATCCTTCCAATAACCATTAAACTCATAGCAGAATACGCGATCACCGCGCTTATGGCAATATGGAATGACATGCATACCAAAATCGCAGTTCGGAATATCCTTATTGGTAATCAGTGCCTCACGAAGCACAGACCATGTAAATATGTAAATACCCATGGAAGCAAGATTGCTTCTTGGATGAGCTGGCTTCTCCTCAAAATCAGTGATACGGCCTGTCTCATCGGTGATCAGCACACCAAAACGGCTTGCCTCCTCAATCGGAACTGGCATTGCAGCCATCGTAACATCGGCATTGTTTGCCTTATGATAGTCAAGCATCACCTGATAATCCATCTTGTAGATATGGTCGCCACCTAAGATCAGCACATACTCTGGATTAAAGCTATCGATATAACGAATGTTCTGATAAATTGCATTTGCAGTACCAGTATACCAATCACTGTTCTCGTTTGCCTCATACGGAGAAAGAATCGTCACACCACCATAGTTGCGGTCCAAATCCCACGGAATACCGATACCAATATGAGTATTCAGACGAAGTGGCTGATACTGTGTCAGTACACCAACCGTATCCACTCCCGAATTGATGCAGTTACTTAATGGGAAGTCAATAATGCTGTATTTCCCGCCGAAGGATACAGCCGGCTTCGCTACTTGTGAAGTCAAAACACCAAGGCGGCTTCCCTGTCCGCCCGCCAATAACATGGCGATCATTTCCTTTCTAACCACAAAATCACCCCTTTGTTCATTTTATTGTTTAGTACTTGTCGTCATTATAGCACATCTTTCTCAAAAAGTGAACAATCTGTCAAAAAATTTTTATTCATTTTTATTTATTTATTACAGCTTGTTTATATCCTTTTTCCTGATCTTTACACATTTTCGATCATTTTGTCTAATTGTGTCTGTTTTTGTTTTCTGTTGTATTCTGCTGACGATCACTACTTTTTTTTGCTTTACTTTCACTTAAAATCGAGTATACTTAAGATACTAGGGTTCAAAGCTCAAAAGCCGAATGTACTTGCACAATAAGGGGCTTGCGTTTGAGACCCAAACTTCCCTAAAAAACTTATTCGCTATATCAGCTTTATTATTTTATAGATTCGGAGGATTACCATGTACCATATTAATTTTGAAAAACCTTGCCACATTTACTTTATCGGAATCGGCGGCATCAGCATGAGCGGACTCGCTGAGGTTTTGATGAAGGAAGGCTTTACCGTCAGCGGTTCTGATTCTAAAGAGTCTCCTCTGACCGATCATTTGACCTCACTGGGTGCTAACATCTGTTATGATCAGTCGGTATCCCACATTCCGGAAGGGACAGATGTTGTCGTATACACAGCTGCCATTCATCCAGAGCATCCAGAGATCGTTGACGCAACCAATCGTAAGATCCCGATGTTGACAAGAGCTGAGCTTCTTGGTCAGCTGATGAGAAACTACAAGGTTGCAATCAATATCGCTGGAACACACGGAAAGACCACTACCACTTCTATGGTAACTGAAATTTTGCTGGCTGCTGGAACCGATCCGACAATCTCTGTCGGTGGTATTCTTCCGACAATCGGCGGCAATATCCGTGTTGGTGGCTCTGAGCTTTTTGTCACGGAAGCCTGTGAGTACACAAACAGCTTTCTCTCCTTCTATCCGACAATGGAAGTGATCCTTAATATAGAAGCAGATCATCTTGATTTCTTCAAAGACATCGACGATATTCGCCATTCCTTCCGCCTGTTTATGGAAAAGCTTCCGAAGGATGGTGTACTTGTCATCAATGGAGATATCAAAAACTTGTCTGAGCTGACAGACGGTCTTGCATGTGAAATCATCACTGTTGGTCATAGCAAGTCTTGCGATTATAGAGCTTCTAATATTTCTTACAATGAGTTTGCTCAGGCTTCCTTTGATGTCATCGACAAGGACGGCAACAATCTTGGTCATGTTCAGTTAAGCGTTCCGGGTGAGCACAATGTCTACAATGCACTTGCTGCAATTGCACTGTGCCGCAAGTTGTCTCTTTCTATGGATCAGATTGCCGATGGTCTTTCCAATTTCCATGGCACACAGAGACGTTTTGAGAAGAAGGGCGTTGTAAACGGAATTACAATCATTGACGATTACGCGCATCATCCACAGGAGATCACTGCGACACTGACTGCTGCACAGAAGTATCCGCACAAGAAGATCTGGTGCATCTTCCAGCCGCACACTTATACCAGAACAAAGGCTCTGCTTTCTGACTTTGCAAAGGCTCTGTCACTGGCTGATGAGGTTGTTTTGGCAAAGATTTATCCGGCAAGAGAGACCGATACGCTTGGTATCAGTTCCGATAATATCCGCGTTTTGTTGGAGGAAGCTGGCACAAGCGCTCATTACTTAGAAACATTTGAAGAAATCGAACACTTTATTTTAGAACATGCTTGCCCTGGCGACCTGGTTATCACAATGGGAGCTGGAGATGTCGTAAAAATCGGTGAGCATCTCATCTCAAAATAAATAGATACTAATTTTGGAGGTTTTTTATGTCCTTTCTTTTACTGGAGAACCGGCTCAGCATCGACACGCTTGTTGTTCCCGGCTATTTTATAGACCGCTTTCTTCCTGCCGCCTCCGGTACGGATGTAAAGGTCTACCTATATCTATTGCGAGCATTCTCACTGGAAACGCCCGGCCTAAGCAGTGCTTCTATTGGTGCTGGGCTCGATATCTCCGAGCGTGAGGTTCTGCGATCCCTCAGCTACTGGGAAAGTGTCGGATTACTTCGCCTTAGCTTTACATCCGGCCATGAGCTTTCCGGAATCGCATTTACAGACCCACCTCAGGCACAGACTGCTAATGTTGCAGAGACAAACTCAATTCAGACACAAGCGACTGGCGTTGCAAGCAGTGCTACCGTGCAACCTCAATCTGGGGTGCAGTCCACCTCTTCTACAATGTTAAACACTTCTATGAATATGATACAGCAGCCACAAGGCTTTGCCACCACTCAGCCACAAACACGGTCTGGTTCGCAAATGACAGCTCAGCCGCAGGCACTTGCCGGTGCTCAGGTTGCGGCTTCGCAGACAGTCGCACCGACTGTCCAGACAGGATCTTCTTCTACCCCTGGTTTTGGATCTTTGCATCTATCTCAAGAAGAGCAAATTCTTCTTGAGAATGATCCAGAATTTAACATGTATATGTCTGCCTGGTCGCAATATTTTTCGCGTCCACTCAGCTATAATGATACAGAGTCATTTGGCTACTGGTATCTTCAATTTAATCGTTCAACTGATGCGATTGACTATCTGGTCGATTACTGTGCAAATCATTGCAAAGGGCAACTGAATATGAAGTTTATCGATTCTGTTGCTCAGTCCTGGCACCAAAAGGGACTTCATACGATTGAGGACATCCGCAAGTACAATCAGCTGCACAACGACACTGTCTACGCTGTTATGAAAGCATATGGCTTATATAATCAGACGGCTGCGCCAGCTCAGCTTGAGTATATCAACCGCTGGATCAAGGAATACAATTTTCCTACTGATATTTACGTTTATGCTTGTAATATTACAATGCAGAAATGTCAACGTCCCAACAAAAACTTTACTGAGAGCATCCTAAAACGCTGGAAGGAAAAAAATGTTCGCACACTGGCTGACGCACAGGCTGCAGAGGAACTTCGCGAGCAAACCAATAAGGCAACTGCCGCAAAGCGCCAATCTCAAACGAAATCTGCCTATTCTGTTCCAAAAGGCACTCAGCAATTTCGCAATTTTACTGAACGCACAAACAATAATTACATGGAAAAGATTTTAAAGCAATACAGTCAAAAGCCAAACAACTGATATCATACAAAATTTTTTAATATGTAGTAAAAATGAACTGACTATTACTGCTAGAAAGGAAACACAATGGCACTGACGAATTCACAATACAACGAACTGATGCGCCGTTACAGCCGCACCCGTTTCAAACACCAACACGAAATGGAAGAGCGTCTGCGCCATATCTATGCGCAATGTCCAAGACTTCTTGAGATTTCAAGACTTCTTCCCACTGCAAGCGCATCCCTTGCAAAGGCCAAAATTGGCGGAAATGAAAAAGAGGCAAAAAAAGCGCAGGAGGCGATTCATTCCCTTCGCCAAGAGCGCTCTTTTCTTTTGTCTTCTCTTCACTATACTCTTGATGATTTGCAGCCAAAGTATAGCTGCCCAGACTGCAAGGATACCGGCTATTTGGACGGCAACCGCAAATGCCACTGCTTTGAGCAGGCTGCGATTGGTCTTCTCTACGAGCAATCTGGCATCCGTGACCGCCTAGAGAGAGAAAATTTTGACACATTTAATTTAAACTACTATTCTGATGAACCGAATCCACTTCTTGGTGGCAAAAGCAACCGTGCTCATATGACTGACATTCGTGTGAGATGTGAGCAATATGCCCGAGAATTTACAGAGGGCAGTCCAAGCCTTCTAATTTTTGGAAATCCAGGTGTCGGAAAAACCTTTCTTTGTAACTGCATTGCAAAGGTTGTTTTAGATCGAGGATTCTCTGTTTTGTATATGACTGCACCTGAGTTTTTTGATGCTGCAATGCAACGTTTTCATTCAAACAATGATGATGCTGCCGACAGCGATTCTTATGCGCTGACCTGCAGTCTGCTTGTCATTGATGATTTGGGAACTGAAAATTCGACGCTCTTTGTAATCAGTCATCTATTTCACATCATAAATTCACGTGATTTGTCACAGAAACCGACGATTATCTCCACTAATCTCGATCCTAATGAGCTACAAAGTCGATACACAGAACGTATTTCTTCAAGGCTGATGGGACAATACACAGCAATCCCGATTTTTGGGGATGACCTAAGAAACGCTTAATATCGAGTCATGAGAACCAGGTAAGTGGCAATAAAATGCCACATTCCCCCGTCCTCATGGCTTTTCTTATCTCATTTTGCTGATTTGCACAATTTTTTCCATTTTTTTACACAATTTTCTTTTTTATCCATTTCGGCATAAACCTTGAATCTTCGACATCTTCATGCTATGATTACTTAAGGTTCGTATTTTTGGACGCAGGCAGACTGCGTCTCACAATCATGGAGGTCATCATGCCAAACGAAAATAACCTGAACACGATACCAGTCGGAACACTGGGTCTTATCCCGCTTGAAAGCTGCTCCACACTTGGACAGAAAGTCAATCACTATCTGACAGAATGGAGAGCTGAGAGAAGTCACGCACAGTCGACTGCACTTCACTTTTCCGAGTACAGCAAGGACAGCTACATCATCAAAGCAAAAACACCGCGCTTCGGCTCTGGTGAAGCAAAGGGTGTAATCGAGGAGTCCGTCCGCGGTTGCGATCTGTATATTATGCTGGATGTCTGCAACTATAGCCAGACTTACTCTCTGTGTGGATATGTCAATCACATGTCCCCAGACGATCACTATCAGGATCTGAAGCGTATCATCGCTGCTGTTGAAGGCAAGGCGCGCCGTATCAATGTCATTATGCCGTTCCTTTACGAAAGCCGCCAGCACAAGCGTACTTCCCGCGAGTCTCTTGACTGCGCTATGGCTCTTCAGGAACTTACCAAGATGGGAGTATCCAACATCATTACCTTTGATGCACACGATGCTCGTGTTCAGAACGCAATCCCGCGCGACGGATTTGAGAGCGTTCCGTGCGTATACCAGTTTATCAAAGCGCTTCTTCGCGCTGAGCCAGATCTGCAGGTTGACAGCGAGCACCTAATGGTAATCAGCCCTGATGAGGGTGGTATGGGTCGTGCAATTCAGCTGACCAACTACCTCGGTGTTGATATGGGTATGTTCTACAAACGTCGTGATTATACACGTATCGTAGACGGAAAGAATCCAATCGTTGCCCATGAATTCTTGGGAACTAATGTAGAGGGAAAAGATGTCATCATTATCGACGACATGATCTCCTCCGGTGACAGCATCTTAGATGTTGCCCGTGAGTTAAAGCGCCGCAAGGCACGTAAGGTTTATGCAGCAGCTACCTTTGGTCTGTTCACAAACGGACTGGCAAAGTTTGATGCTGCTTATGAGCAGGGTATCATTGATCATATCCTGACAACCAACTTAGTATATCAGAGACCGGAGCTTCTCTCCCGTCCTTACTATGTAAATGTCGACCTCAGCAAGTACATTGCACTTCTGATCGACAATTTGAATCACAATGTATCCATTCATGAGTTATTAAATCCGACCGACAGAATCAACCGTATTCTGGAAAAGCACCGCGCAGAGCAGGCTGCTAAGGCTGCGGCTAATGAGTCCGAAGAAGGTCAAGAGTAACAAGAAAGAGTAACAAGAGCACGAGCCATGGGGTCAGGCACGGATAAACTAACGTTTATCGTGCCTGACCCCATGGCTCACTTTTTATCTTCCGGCAAGCCCGCAAACAGTTCCATCAGCCGCAGCAGTTGTCAGCTGTCTCACACTCTTTGTGCGGCAATCTCCGGCTGCATAGACACCTGGTGTTTTTGTCTTGCAGTCCTCTCCTGCAATCACATATCCCGAATCGTCCAAATCGACTAATTCAGCAAATGCCTCATTGTGTGGCTCCATGCCAACTGCGACAAATAGACCGTCAATTGTAAGCTCCTGCTTCTGACCGTTGTTATTTGTAATCTCAACTGCTGTAAGCTTTGGCTCACCAAGAAGTGCCGTGATGCGACTCTCCATCACACACTCGATATTAGCAGTCGCTTTCACCTGATCAATGAGACTCTTCTCTGCACGGAAGGTATCTCTTCTATGAATCAGATAGACTTTCTCGCAGATGCCTGCTAAATACAGCGCATCCTGCAAAGCTGCACTTCCGCCGCCAACAACAGCTGCTGTCTTTTCGCGAAAGAACGGTCCATCACAAACTGCACAGTAGGACACGCCTTTTCCAATCAAATCTTCCTCTCTGTCAAGCCCAAGATGACGGTGAGCAGCTCCCGATGCAATGATCAAAAGCTTTCCCTCGTAGGTCTCGCCATCCTCAGTTCTCACTTCAAATCCATTCTCTGTTTTCTCTGCCGAAATCACCTTTCCATAGGTGACTTCCCCGCCAAGCTCTGTCAGCTGCGCCATCAAGCCATCGGCAAATTCCATGCCACTTATCTTTGCAATTCCCGGATAATTTTCTACACAAGGGGACAGAGTAATCTGTCCACCCATCACCTCACACTCTAAAATGAGTGGCTTAATGCCAGAACGCAGCGCATAAATGCCAGCTGTTAATCCAGCTGTTCCTGCGCCAACTATTATCATATCGTAATTCATATTTTCTCCTCTTATAACAATATTTTGTAGGACTACTAATACCCTAGTATTAGTGAATAAATTTAGAAATAAAATCCCTTACCAAACGTCTCGTCTCATCGATGCCATCTGCATGACCAAACTTTCTCTCTGGATGCCACTGAACACCCAAAATCTTCATTGACTCAGACTGGTAAGCCTCGATTGTATGGTTGTCCTCGTCGATTGCAAGCGGCTCAAAGCAATCTGCCAATGCATCCTCAAAAATAACATCTTTATGGTAATTATTGACATAGATGCTTCTATTTTCTTTTAGCAGGCGCACCTTATGATCCTCTCCGCGCTCTCTAGGGCACGGAAGATCTGGATGATAAGCCAACTTTCCACCAAATAAAACATTCATATACTGCATACCTCGACAGGTTCCGATAATCGGAATTCCATGGTTGACACAGTAGTGGATCAGCTTCTCCTCCATCTTATCACGGTATGGCTGCACCGTCTCCGTATGCGGGCGATCATACCACTGAGGTGCCAGTGCACCACCTCCGACGACAATCAAAAGATCAATCTTTTCGTCGAAAAGCCGCTCGAAGTTCTTTGTGTGGTTGGCAACTGGGCGCGGAATAAAGCCGATTGACTCATAGAACTGGACATATCCAGCCTCTAAGATATCGGTCGGATCTCCGTAATCGTTGACCCCCTCTCTCTGCGTGATCAACGCATGAAGATTGGTGTACTGGATTCCCTCCTTGATCAGACCATTTCGACAATCCATCTCCAGATAGTCAAGCTGTGACACGGTATCGTAGATTTTCTCGCCACAGCCGATTGCAGCTGGAATATTAAACTCGGCACAGCGAATTGCCATATGAGAAGCAGCACCGCCGTACTTCGTGATAAATCCTTTGATATTTTTCGTAAAGATCCACTCGTAGCCAGGGTCTGCCTTCGGCACAACGACAATCTTTCCTGTGATATCGGCATCTGGCTCCTCATCGAGAAGTACCACCTCGCCCTCAACTGTCTTTGCTGTGATGAAGTTTGGTCTAGCCTCATACACCGGAATCACATCGACACTGGCACCAGATAAAATGACCTCTGGAAGCAAAATCAAGCGGCTATCGTGATTGACTCTTCTTCTCTTTGTGATCAGCTTCATCCAAAAGTTTTTCAAATTCTCCGGATTGCAGCCAGGCTCATACAGCTTAAAGTCATCCACACACAGCCAAGACAGATCCATTGTGCGAATATCAAGGATGGACCCCAGTTTTCGAATCAGTTCTAAGACCATGCTGAGCGATTTTGTAAATTCAAATTTAAAATACTCTCTCTGCTCGATTGCACTGATCCAAAACTTGGCAAGCTTTTCTGCAGTGACATCCAGTTTTTTGTCCTCCAGTGCCTGAGTCAAGATACTGATATCTAGTTCCTTTCGAATCTTTGTCTTATCCTTTTTGATACGGGACGGAGCCGGTCTAAAATTCATCGCATCGTAGCGGTCTGAACGAATATCGTATGTGCCGCTTCGAAGATGACCATACTTAAAGTTAAACTCTTCTCGGCTGATCAGACCCTGTGAGAAGCGCTCAAAATCATCATTAAACTCAGAGGACACTGTGGAAATGCCCTGCATGAATGTATCCACATTTTCACTGCTATAATAACCTGCATCAACCAATGTGCGAAGAAAAGCTCTTGCGATAAAGGCAAGTCTCGCCTGTCTGGCAAACTGAGGTGTTCCGTTTGTACGAATCTCTTTTAGCAGTGTCAAAATGCCTGCTACAATATCATCAATTGAGATATCATGGTACAGCAGCTTTTCAATCTCCTCACGGCGATTCTCCAGTCGCTTCAACGCCTCTAAATCCTTCTTTAAAATCTCTTCCTGATGGGTCACTGCATTGACGGTAAGCTTCTTTACCTCACTGACAAGAAGCTCTCGTTCTTCCTCAGTAAAGCCATAGCGAAGCATACGCTTGGAGTTTTCCTCTGTCATAAAATCATAGCTACTATAAATAATCTCAAACTCAATCTTATCGTGGGCAGACAGATCCTCCTCGAGTCTAGTCTGATAATACTGAACAAGGCGAAGAGCAAGCGGCTCTGGGATTGATGCCGGAATCAGTGAATAATAAGAATACGTCAGATTGATATATGGCTTATTTCCAACTTGATACATCAAATCTTCATTAAAGCTGCGATAGCCAAGCTCCCTGATTCCCTCATTCCATGCATGGTGCGTGATGATCTCTCGATACAGCGAATAGTCGAGTGCTCTTGGGTTGCTTCCGATAATCTCAGACGGATTCCAAAATGCCATATCAGATAGCTTCATCGGCTTTCCTGTGATCGCATCCAACCGTTCCTCGTACTCTTGACGGATCTGTCCTTTTCTTGCAAAGAAGGAATAGTCGTCAATATAGCGCCCCTCTCGATAGCCTGCCGCAAGTGGTCTTACCTGAAACAAAATGACTTGATTGTGGCTGTCAATTGCAAACTCAATGTCCAGTGGAATATCCTCAATGATGCTCTCCACCTCGGCCACTGCCGCAATCAAGTTGTGCCAACGTTCCTCTAACTGATACAGAGAGACATTTCTTGCAATCCAAAGTGTCTTTCCACCTCGACCGCTCGTAACGCTGTCAGTGGAACCCAAATCATCATAATTGACCAGATAGTACGGGCGCTTTCCCTTTAAGTCACGGGAGAAAACAACACCGCTGACACACACGTCCATCGCCTGTCGCTGGATTAACACCTGCTCGTTTGAGATGCCCTTTATATCCTTCTCGTAAGACTGGATCACAGCCTCAATTGACTCTACAATCTGAGCTCTACTTGCAGAATCGACATCGAGAATACTCTTATAGTGTCCTGCATTTGACGACTTCATACAGTCTTCCTGAGTGGAGGAGCTTCGCACGACGATTCGACATCCGCCGAATTGTTCCATAATCTCGGTGCAGACCTGGTTCTTGTTTCGCCAAAAATCCTCTACCTTTAGGATGTACATTTCTTCGATTCTCGCCTTTTTGATCAGGTTTTTCATTGCGTAAAGTGTATTTGCCTTTGTCGATATGATCTTACTGATGTTTCCCGCCATACTGCGTGTTCCTCCCTTTTGAACTTGTGCACCACTTGGTTTTCCCTAATTTTACCATATTTTCAGCAAATGCGCCACTTTTAATGTCAAAAAAACGCCAAGAAAAGAGGAACCGTTCCCGAGGTTCCTCTTTTCTATGTTTCTATGATGTATCTTACTTTACTTCCTGCAATTTCTTATCAACCAGCGCACGAATTGCTTCAAGCTCCTCGGCTGTAAGCTCCTGGCTGTCCAGATAAGCTTCTATAAAATCAACTGCTGAGCCACCAAAGCTTGTCTTCTGATAACGCTTCATCAGCTCCTTCTGGTAATCTTTCTCTGAAATCAGTGGCTTATAGACATAGGCATGGCTTCTCTTTTCATAAGTTACATACCCTTTGTCACGCAGATAAGACATAAATACGCTGATCGTGGTTCTCGCGTACTCTTTGCCATATTCTGCCTTCAGACGCTCTAACAAGTCTGCTACAGCTACATTATCACCGATTTCCCAGATGCATTTCATAATCACTTGTTCTGTGTTCGTTAATTCTAGCATCGCGATAATTCCTTTCTGTACCTTAAGTCAGTCAACCGTTCTTCTGTATTTTTACAGTTGCTTCTTGTATTTCAGGATTTCTTCTGCCGTGTACGGCACACATGCGGTATCCGCCTACGGCAATAATTTTTTATAAGGCAACGAGATTATACTATCGCATTTTGAGGATAAATACAATGAATAAAATTAGCATTTTATTAACTATTTGTACTTTTTTTGATCAAAAAAGCTATTATAAATCTAACCTCGGTCAATTTTCTTCAACCTGTGACGAAATCTGTGCGCGATTTAAAATCTCCATAAATTCCTCACCGGTGATCGTCTCATGGTCATACAAGAACTTCGAAATCTCATGAAGTTTGTCCATATGACTGCTCAAAAGACCCTTTGCCTTATCATATTCTTTTTGTACCAGAGCAACGACAAGCTCATCGATCTTTGTCGCTGTCTCCTGTGAACAGCTCATGCTGGTATCTCCACCAAGGTAAGCATTGTTTAAGCTTTCCATCGCTACCATACCAACCTCACTCATACCATAACGGGTGATAATTGCACGAGCCAATTTTGTAGCCTGCTCAATATCATTTGACGCACCTGTTGTCACATCGCCAAATACAAGCTCCTCTGCCACACGTCCACCGGTAAAGGTTGCGATTTTATTTTCAAGCTCTTCCTTTGTCATCAGATACTTCTCACCCTCATCGACCTGCATGGTAAAGCCGAGCGCACCAGAGGTACGCGGGATGATTGTAATCTTCTGAACCGGAGCTGAATTGGTCTGCAAAGCTGCAACGAGCGCATGTCCAACCTCATGGTAAGAGACAATCAACTTCTCCTTCGTTGAGAGGATACGGTTCTTTTTCTGATAACCAGCAATAACAACCTCAACACTTTCCATCAAATCCGTCTGTGTTGCAAACTTTCTGCCATCACGGACAGCTCGAAGTGCTGCCTCATTGACAATATTGGCAAGCTCGGCACCAGAAGCACCTGCTGCGGTTCTTGCAATCGCATTGAAATCTACATTGTCTGCAATCTTAATCTTTGCTGCATGTACCTTCAAGATATCCTCACGGCCCTTAAGATCTGGCAGTTCAACCGGAATACGTCTATCGAAACGACCCGGACGAAGAAGAGCTGGATCAAGTGATTCTGGACGGTTGGTTGCTGCCAAAATTACAACACCCTTTGAACCATCAAAACCATCCATCTCTGAAAGCAACTGGTTTAACGTCTGCTCACGCTCGTCATTGCCGCCGATCTGACCGGACTCTCTCTTCTTACCAACTGCATCAATCTCATCGATAAAGACGATACACGGTGCCTTCTCATTGGCCTGTTTGAACAAATCTCTTACCTTTGCAGCACCCATGCCGACAAACATCTCAACAAACTCAGAACCGGAAATCGAGAAGAATGGAACATCTGCCTCACCAGCTACTGCCTTTGCAAGCATGGTCTTACCAGTTCCAGGAGGGCCTACTAACAGGGCACCCTTTGGCATTGTCGCACCAATCTCGCGGTATTTCTCCGGATTGTGAAGGAAATCAACGATCTCCTGAAGAAGCTCTTTGGCCTCCTCCTCACCAGCTACATCCTTAAATTTGATACCGTCAACTGATTTGACATAAACCTTGGCATTGCTCTTTGGACCGCCCATACCAAAGGTCATCATACTGTCTCCATCGCCCATCTTGCTCATCAGCTTCTTGGAGATCAGTCTCCAGACAACCATCAATATTACAATTGGAAGCACATAGCTTAACAGGATATACTCCATCATGCCCATCTGCTGAACGATTGGCTTGCTAAATACAGCACCTGCTGCCTCAAGACGATTTACAAGATCAGGGTCATTCATTGTTCCTGTCTTATAAATATGCTCACCATTCTTGTCTGAGAAGGTAATCTGCGTATCCTCCACGCTGACTTCTCCAATGTTCTTTTCTTCAATCATTTGAAGAAATGTACTGTAATCCGTCTGCTCAACCTGTCTACGGAACAGATTCGGAAATACAAATGTATTCAAAAGCAAAAACACAATGATGGCAATGACCCAATAGGTCAGCATCGGTTTTTTCGGCCTGTTTGGCCTGTCATCTACTTCCATAGTGCACCTCACATTCTGCCCCGACTTGCGGGGCGCTCGGCATCAATATCAGCCTACTCGTATGATACCCCTTTTCATTAGCACTGTCAAGCAAAGAGTGCTAAAGTTTGTGTGAAATAAATATGAATTCTTTAAATTTTTTTTAAACGGTGAATGAATAACGTGATTCGTAAGTATCATTTACTTCATTATTTTTGACGTTTTCTCTCGTAATAGAACAGATACTGCTGCAACACACCAGCAAAGCCTTCATATTTTTCGACTGGAAAATGGCCGTTATAATGTTCCTTTTGGATTCGATCAATCCAGACATCCACCGGAAAGGCACCAATCCGGTGATAACCAAACAGCGCGACACAATTTGCTACCTTTTCACCAACTCCATAGCAAGATAACAAAGCCTTGTGCAAATCACTGTCATTTAAGTCTTCCCAGTTTTTCAGGTTCATCTCACCTGATGCAACTTTTTTTGCCGTATCGTAAATATATTTGGCTCGGTATCCTAGCGAAAGCTCCTGCAATCTTGAAAGAGACAAGCTTGCAAGTTCTACTGGAGTTGGGAATGCGTAAATTTCATTTTCTTTGTCAATACAGTTTCCGCAGGTTCTAGACAAACTTTCCACAGCCTGACGAATGGCCGGGATATTTTTTCTCTGGGAAATAATAAATGTGATCAACATTTCCCACGGATCTTGATTCAATATGCGAATGCCGCTTCCATATAAAAAGGCCGATTTTAGATACTCATCTGACGGATCAATTGCCTGTTCATATTTGCGGTAATCGGCATTTAAATCAAAGTAATGACACCAGAAGGTCTGATACTCGCTTTCGCTGCAATAGAAGGTGACATTACCGCCCTCCTCTCGAATTAAGACCGTCTGATCTGCAGCTGTTGCTCGATAAAGCTCACTTCCTGATGCCTCTTTTTTGATCCGATAAATTCGAAAGCACTGACCACTCTCCATGATCTGCTCTAAATCGAAGCAATCTGCCTCGATCTGCACACATTTTGAGTCGGTCAGTGCTCTAGGCCAAGTTTCATTTACTGGCACAGCTGTGCTACCACCTGATTGATTACTTTTCCGTCAGCTTTTCCCTTTAACTCTGCCATAACTGCCTTCATGATCTGTCCCTTATTCTTGGTTGCGATCACATCTGCAAACTTGGTCGTTAAAATTTCCTTTACCTCGTCTGCTGATAACAGCTTTGGTGCATACTCGCTGATCACATCGTATCTTGCCTGATACTCTTCCTTTAACTCAGTGCGGTCTGCCGGGCAGGAGTCGATCTGCTCTTTTGCAGTCTTTAATTCCTTTAGAATAACGCTATCTACTAAGTCCTCTGTGATGTTGTCACGGCATCCCTTGTCAATTGCTGCCTTCTTTACAGCAGAAATC